>CAXHHS010000036.1:0-17067 GCA_964015645.1 uncultured bacterium | reverse complement strand
CGGAGATGTGTATAAGAGACAGGATTGATATACTTGCCGAAGGTAAACGGAATCAAACGGAAGGTCTGGATACTGTTCTGAAATATGTGCAGGATGACCATTCTCTTATCCCCGATTTGTTAAAATTTGCCAGCTTTCCGCAAGCGAATATTGCTGCAAGGGCAATTTGGGTGGCCCGGCAAATTGCGGATACGGAGCCTTCATTACTCCAGAATCATAAAACTTATGTTATTACCGAACTCACAAAATCCGCCTTTTGGGAAGTGAAAGCGGAATTATGCCACATCATTCCGAAATTACCCCTGGATAAAAATGAAGCGGAAGTAGTGATTACATTTTTTGAAGGATGCCAATCCGACAAAAGCAAAATTGTTCGTGCCTGGTCTTTAAATGGGTTGTACGAAGCTTCAAAAATCATTCCCGAAATTTCTGATAAAGTGTCTGATTTACTTGCCGTTGCGGTAAACAGCGGTGTTGCATCCATAAGCGCCCGGGCGAGAAATATCTTAAAAGAAATAAAGTCATTATGATCAAACCATCCGGGTATGCTACCATCATCCTTATGGGCCCATAGCGTGGGAAAATCGGCCGTAGGTGAGCTGTGCCCGCTAAAAAGCTCGGTTGAGCTTTCACATCTTTAGATAAATTGGAGCGACATTACACGAAAAAATTAGGGTACGATCATTCCTTTGCAATGGAGCTTACGGACTCGAAAGGCACTTTTAGCTGATATGCCTACCGCCGGAGTTTTTTTGAAGAGGCAATCATCTGTTTTTTAGCCGAGCTCAAGAAGGTGTTCTGGAATTGAGAGGTGGTCACCCAATTTTACCGGAGGGAGCAAATCAGCATCGGGTTAATGAAGCCTTACGCCCGCTTAAAATTAGTATTTTGTTAATGCCATCCCCTAATATTAAAGAATCACTGCGATTCTTAAGAAGGCGTCAAAAATTGGAAGATGGCGATGAGGATTTAAACGAGTTGTACTTTCAAGATAACACTTTTTTCGAGATAGCGAAATTTGTTGTATATGTAACAAATAAACCACCGGAAGAAATTGTTCATGAGATTCAAAATTATGCTTGAAAAGATTTTGTTCAGATAGAGGATTACAATTCTTTTTTTAAATGATAAAATGCTTTTAAAATGAGAACACAACTGGCTGAATGAGTTATTTCACTTTTTATAACCATTTCGAAAGCTGTCTGAAATGGAATTTTTACCATTTCGATTACCTCACCATCATCTGGATTTGGCTCTCCCATTTCCTTTATTCCCATAGCTAAAAACATATAATTAGGTGATTTCACTACAGTTGTGAAAGGATTTACAACTCCAAAAGATACCCATTCTTTTGCTTCAACGCCTAACTCCTCCTTGAATTCTCTTTTTGCGGCTTGTAGTGGAGTTTCATTAACTTCAAGGGCACCGCTTATGGTTTCAATCGTTTCCTGCTCAATTCCATATTTGTACTCTTTTACTAACATAACTTGATTATCATTAGTAAGAGCGAGCACGGAAGAACCCGATTTCATTTCAATAACACCAAAAATCCCTTCTTTATCCCCAGGACGAATTACTTTATCCTCACGTAAAGTTATCCAAGGATTTTGATAAATTTTTTGACTTTCTATAAACTTGAAAGGACCTTTTCTAATTGAGGTATTCATCTGTCATTCTCCTAATAAAACGCTAAACGCTTGGAATTTTATGTAATGATTTAGGAATAAGTGATGCCTTGTTTTCGATGTTATTATACTCTATAATAATTTGAAAGCCATCGTTTTTTAATAGGTGCTGAACACAATCTAGTAATTCATTTAAATAGCGTTGTTTTAACAAAAATTCATAGCAACCAAGAGTACCAAATCTGTGTATTCCCATACATCCAACTAAATATTTTGATTTGTTAAAAGGGTTTTTCATAATTGTAAGAATTCCATAATCAATTTTGGGTAAAATACGATCGAATTTATCAGTATAATATTCACTTCTAATTTTTTTTGTTTGTTTTCGGTCAACAATATAAATCTCTTCATAGTCTGGCATTGTATAATCTATCACATATCGTAACCCTTTAAAGCGATTAAAATATTTTAAGGATATAGAGTTTGAAACCGCACCACCAGTCAGTAGTATGTGATTTTTTCCCAATAGGCCTTCAAGTGGGGGATCGTCACAAGAACAGTGCTGTAAAGGAGCCGGATGAATGCGCCACATATCTGCAAAACTTTGCTGAATTAAATTAATTGCTTCAATATCAGGACCATGTGGATGATCCCAATTTTTATTTTTTCGGACTACCACATGAGCATGAATTACTAATAGTTTTTCATCTCGAATTAAATTATACCAAAAGGAATTAAATGGTGAGTCATTTAACCTTAAAACAATATCTAGATTTTTTTCTGCTCCAGCTTGGACAACTAGTTCAAAGGGTTCTGCCATAGATAAACCAAATTGTTCTGAAAACAAAGTGCAGAATTCGACAATTCTTGTCTCGCTCAATCTATTGGATTGAGATTTGTGTAATTTAATAGCGCGCATTTTCTTTTTAAGCGTCTCTTCAATATCAATAAGTATAGATGGATGGAACTTGGATGTTAGATGAGAATTAACAACTGGATAGGCTAATATTGGTTTATTTCGAAATACTGCAATTGTAAGTCCATATG
Source organism: uncultured bacterium (assembly GCA_964015645.1). Lineage (GTDB taxonomy): Bacteria > Calditrichota > Calditrichia > RBG-13-44-9 > J075 > CAXHHS01. The sequence continues at coordinate 14,395 of CAXHHS010000036.1, read as the reverse complement.
CTGAACGATGGTCATTATGGCTATCTGCACTTGTGTGAGTAAAAATAATATCGGGATCAATTTTATGAGTTTTAAATATATTTCTCATTTTTGACACAGATTTAGCATTATCAACAACTTTACCATCTTCGAACTCAGCAAAAATTATTTTTTCACCTGATAGACCTAAGGCATTGGCAGCTGTTATTGCCTCACTCCTTCGAACCTCGGATAATTCAATATTAGGCTCACTAGAAAGAATACAAAGCCAGACATCACATTTGTTCTCAACAAATTTTGCTACTGTTCCACCTGCGCCAATTTCAATATCATCTGGATGAGCGCCAATAAAAAGAACCTGACCTGAGAAGAGATTAGGGGCAAACATATATTTTCCTCGCTCTATAACACTTGAACATATTCACAATAGCCTTGAACCATTGTAAAAGGTAAGAACTGAGGAATTATTTCCTCGGTTTGAATATTTAAGCATTCGATATACCCATCTTTGGCTCTGATTACCGGTTTGTTCTGTGCTGAAATAAATACAATCGTTCCCGGATGAGTTAATTCATATTGAGGGAAATCCTTCTCAAAATAAAAATTTATTTTCTTTACACTAATTATTTTATCTTGGTATAAAAAAAATGAAGATGGATATGGGTCAGCTAGTGCTCTAACAAATCGATCGATTTCTAGAACTTTTGTATTAAAATCAATTTCCCCGTCTTCTGGCCTTCTCTTTTTCCAAAAAGTTGCCAATTTATTATCTTGATCCAGCCAAGAAAGTTTTCTTTTCGCAATTATAGAGGCCAAATTTTTACCTAATGAAAAATGTTTGGTTGCGCATTTCCTAAAAAGCGTTGTAGCAGTTTCATTACTTGCGATTTTAATCTTTTCTTGAAGAATAATTCCACCCGCATCTGCTGCTTCTTCGAGTAAAAAAACAGTAACTCCTGTTTCATCTAAATCATTTATTATTGTCCAGGGAATCGGTGCTCTACCTCTACCTTGTGGAAGCAAAGTGGGGTGCATCCCTATGCAACCGTAATAACTGGTGTGGCGAAGATGTCCTTTGTGCTTTATTTTAGGGATATCAAGGATTTTTTGAGGAACTAACTCTGACCAACCAATAACAAAGATAAAATCTGGTAAAAGTTCTTGAATAAAATCAAATGCTTCATCTGTTTTTGCAGAATTAATTAGGATATTAGATATTTTATTTTTTAATGTAATCTCTGTAAAATCTTTAAAACCTACTATCGATTTTCTTTTTAGGGAGGGGTGCGACAAAACTAAAGGACATTCTATTAAACCTTTCTTATATTCATCTGATTCTAAAATTCCTTCTAACGCGCAGTGCCCAAATAAATGGGAAGAAATTAAACAAATTCTAATTGGATAATTCAATGTTTTACCTTTGTATTTTTATGATTGATGTTAAAAGATATCTACTTTATCAAAGTTATGACTTATATTTTCTTTTGAAAATCACAATATTACTATGGGGATAATTGTTCTTTTGGTAATCTAATGCTTTTTCAACTAGCAATTCGAAATGCTTTTTATAAAAGACATTTCCACGAAGCTCTCTTTCCTTTTTTATGAACTCATTCAATTTTTCCCAAATTCTTAGAATAACTATCCATTCGGTTTCTAAAGTTTCTTTTTCAGGTAGAAAACCTTGTGCTAATTTTACTGCGATTAGATCGTATGTATTCAAAATTAATTCTATCTTCTCTAATTCCTTTTCATTTTTGGGTACGGCAAGATCACTACTTGTATTTGCATAAATAAATTGGAAGGCATCATGCATCCTTGGTCCTATAATATCTTTATGTAGTTCTGAAAGTGAATGATATTTTAATTGTTGATTTTGATATTTTAGTTGCTTCCAAATCATTAGCAGTGCAATAATAGCAGTAAATCCAGTTGCAATATTTGTAAAATTTTGTAGCAAAATTTCTGGATTCATTGACATTCTCCGTTTTGTTTAAATTTTTGCTCTTATACTTTAAAATTAAAGGAATTTTTTTACAATTAAAAAGTTAGGCACTGACTCGATAGAATTATATACTTCAACTTTTTTATCCGTTTTAATCCTTGTCTTATATGAAGATTGGGTCAAATAATCCTAGAAATCTGGGTATTAAGATGGTTTCCTCTTATAAGAAACTTTTTTATTAGCGCGGATTTTGCTTTAAATTTAGGTAAAACCCAATCTGAGTTCAAGGTAGCGATTTAGCCTGATTTTTTCAAGAGAAAAGGTAAAGGCGCGGGAAAAAGTCAGCTCCTATAGAAAATCTTTTTAAAGAGAAATCACTAAACCTGGTAACTAACAATGGTTTGTGGCAAATAGCATCAGAGGATCAGATGAACAATGAAAAACTTAAACAAGAATGGCGAGAATTGTCATCCGCCTGGATCAAGGAAGCAAGAGAAGGCCGAACCCCCACTCGTAATGGATTGTTAAATAACCCATGCTTGAGGCCTGTGGAAATGTGGAAGGCTTGAAAATTTTGGATTGCGGATGTGGCGAAGGACGCTTTTGCAGAATGCCCGTGGAGCGAAGCGCCAAATACGTACTGGGGCTTGATCTTTGCGGACCCATGATTGAAGCAGCAAAACAATTGCAATCCGACAGTGATGAGTACCGAGTAGCAGATGTACAGAACCTGGATTTCATCGAGGAAAAGACCTTTTACCATCGATCTTTATCAACATATTTGGATGGATTTTTTGAGGCTGGTTTTACGCTTCAGCGTATTATGGAACCAACCGTGACAGTTGGGAACCTCAAACGATACCCGGAGAATGAGAACGAGCTTCGTGTGCCAAACTTCATTATTTACATACTGAGAAAACCTTAAGAAACAAAAGATTTTGTGCTTTATTTGCTTGAAAAATATACAGCATCTTTATACTTTATCCTGTCATTGAAATTTACCAAAAAACTTTCGATTAAACTTTTTTCCTTTTATGCAGGTCTAAACTCATTATGATCAGTTTGATGAAAAAACAACCTCTTAAATTTGCCGCTTTGGCGATAATACTCGCCATTCTCTTCCTGTGGATTTTTGCCCGTAGCGGAGAAGAAGGCGAATTGGATATTTTAACCCGGCCAACCCGGGGGCCATTCCAGGTAACGGTAACGGCTACCGGTGAGCTGCAAGCCAAAAACTCAACCAAAATATATGGACCCGGCAATGCTCGCACCGTTCGTATTTGGGATTTAAAAATCTCCAAATTAGTGCCGGAAGGAACAGTGGTTAAAAAGGGCGATTTTGTTGCAGAAATTGATAAAGCGGAAATTTCCAACAGGTTGAAAGATGTACAGTTGGAAATCCAAAAAGCAGAATCAAAGTTTACCCAGGCAAAATTGGATACCGCCATTTCGCTTTCCGAAACTCGCGATAAATTGATCAACCTGGAATACGGCGTGGAAGAAGCAAAACTAAATAAAGAACAATCAACTTACGAAGCGCCTTCCACAAAACGCCAGGCGGAAATCGAGTATGAAAAGGCGGTAAGGAATTATCAACTTGCCGGAAAAAATTATGAAACCAAAGTTCGCCAGGCTGTAACAAAGGTGCAATTAGCATATGCGGAGCTTTCGCAGCAACTCCAGCGCCAGGAGAATATCAACAAAGTTTTTCAAGGATTTACAGTTAAAGCACCGGCAGATGGTATGGTTATTTATAAAAAAACCTGGCGAGGCGAAAAAGTTACCGAAGGTTCTAATATCGGAGCCTGGGATCCGGTTGTTGCCACTTTGCCGGATTTGTCAGTGATGGAATCGGTTACCTATGTTAATGAAGTTGATATTCAAAAAATAAAACCGGAGCAGCGTGTTGAAATCGGCTTAGATGCCGATCCCGACAAAAAGCTAACCGGAAAAGTTACGGAGATTGCCAATATTGGCGAGCAGCGCCCTAATTCGGATTCGAAAGTTTTTGAAGTAAAAATATTGGTAAACGAATCGGATTCTACGCTTAGACCAGCGATGACTACCGGGAATACGATTATCGTTGCCGAGCTTGAGGATGTCCTATCCATTCCCCTGGAATGTATTCAAACAGCAGATAGTTTGACGTTTGTATTCAAAAAATCCGGATTTAAAACCGTAAAGCAAGAAGTTCAAATCGGGATGGTTAATGAAAATAACGCCGTAATCCTGGCCGGTTTATTCGAAAACGATAAAATATATCTCTCTACTCCGAAAGATGCGAACGGTATGGATGTTGTACCATTAACGGAAGAAGAAAAAGAGCATATTGCGAAGGATCAGTAAAACCCAAATCACTTTTGATCAGTCCAAAAGGCCCCATCGTGAAGAATCTCATTAAACTCGGCTATAATTTCCTGGTTGCGATTGAGGCTATATCCCAAAATATAACCCGGGCTTTTTTAACCTCTCTCGGCATCGTATTTGGCGTCGCTTCTGTAATCGCGATGATTGCAATTGGCCAGGGAGCGCAACAGGAAATTCTGGAACAGCTGAAACTTTTGGGAACCAATAACATTATTGTTGAGCCGGTTATGGAACAGGAAGAAGGCAGCGTTGATGAGGAAGAATCCCAAAAGAACATCGAAAAGACACGATTCTCTCCCGGCTTAACCCTTTCCGATGCCCAAAGCATTGCATCCGTTATTCCCCAGGTGCAGTTTGTTAGCCCGGAAATTATTATCGAATCCCTTACCATTCGATCCGGCCTAAAACGCACCGTCAAACTGGTTGGGGTAAATCGCCATTATTTTGAAACCTCGGATTTTGATTTAGCCGGTGGAAATTTGTTTACGGATTACCAGGTGAAAAACTCGGTTCCGGTATGCGTTATCGGTCATGGGATTAAAAGCCGGTTTTTTCCGAAAGAAGAAGCCCTGGGTAAACGAATCAAGTGTGGCAAATTGTGGTTGACAGTAGTCGGCGTATTGAAAGAACGCAAGATGTCTACCCAGGATATTCAACACCTGGGTATTCGCGATGTCAATATGGATATTTATGCCCCGATTACCACTGTATTACTGCGGTACAAAAATCGCGCGTTGGTAACCAAGGATGAAATCCTGCGAAATTCGCGGCGGCGTGGTAGAAATGTTAGAACAGAAGAAGAAAAAAACTACCACCAGTTAGATCGTTTGATTGTGCAAATCAAGGACTCAAAATATAGCTCGCCTGTGGCGGATATTATTAGCCGAATGTTAACGCGCCGCCATAATGAAATCGTCGATTTTCAGGTCATTATTCCGGAGGTGTTGTTACAACAGGAACGGCGTACCAAGACGATATTTAACATTGTGTTAAGCTGTATCGCCTCTATTTCATTAATTGTCGGGGGAATTGGAATTATGAACATAATGCTGGCCTCGGTTTTGGAACGCATCAAAGAAATCGGTATCCGAATGGCCGTGGGAGCTACTCCCAAAGATATTTTATTACAGTTCATTAGCGAAGCCGTCATCATCAGTCTCACCGGTGGAATTGTCGGTATCATCCTGGGTATTTTGCTGAGCTATGTTATTGAGACCGCCACTGGCATATTAACGATTGTTTCGGCTTTCTCTGTCATCATCTCCTTTGTCGTCGCAATAACTGTGGGACTAATCTTCGGAATTAATCCCGCCAGGAAGGCTGCTCAGCAAGACCCAATTGTTTCGCTCCGGTATGAATAACATATCTGATTGAAGATTGAATATTGATAATTAAAGATTGTACAAAGTATTAATAACAAAGAACTTATGCGATTCATTTTATCGGCCATCGTTTTAGTGGTATGTGTTCAACAAGTTTCTTTTTGCCAAACGGATGGAGAAACGCGTTTGCTCACGCTGGAGGAAGCCATTCGGGTAGCGCAATCGGATGGTTCCTCGGCGAAAATTGCCGAGAGCGTTTATTACAATCGTTATTGGCAATACCAGGGAACACGAGCATCATACCTGCCGCAAGTTTCTCTCAATATGACCGCCCCGGGATTTCAACGTTCCATTAGCGCAATTAATCAGGATGATGGTACCCGTCTTTTTGTTTCGCAGAGCCAGGCGTTTTCCTCGGCGTCGTTAGATATTGCCCAAACGATTCCCTGGACCGGGGGGAGCATCTTTTTATCATCCGGGTTAAATCGAATCGATCTTTTTGGCGATATCGGTTCTAACCAATGGCAGTCCACCCCGTTGGCCATTCGATTCCAGCAACCGCTTTTTCAATACAATCCCCATAAATGGATTCGTCGCCAAAATGAGTTGCAATCCCGGATTGTCGAACGACGCTACCGGGAAGATTTGGAAGATATCGCTATTGAAGTTACCGGCCAGTTTTTTGATTTGTATATTGCCGAAGTTAACCTAGCAAATGCAAAATTTAACGTTTCGATAAACGATTCTATTTTTACCATCTCCCAGGGGCGCTACAATGTTGGCACCATCGCAGAAAACGAATTATTACAAAGTGAGTTGGAATTATTAGAGGCTCAAAATCAATTAGCCGGTGCAAAATTAGCTTATGAGCGTGCCGAGCATAACTTGAGAATCACTTTAGGATGGCCGCATTCTATTTTTATCAAAATTATCCCGCCCGTTCAAACGCATTCGCTGAGTATTGATCCGCAATTTGCCTTAATGCAGGCCCAAAAAAACAGAAGTGATGTACTGAGTTTTGAAAACCAGCGCCTGGTAGTGCAGCGTGATATCGACGCAGCGAAATCCCGGGCAAGACCATCAGCAGATTTAACCGCCACTTTCGGCTACAATCAAAGCGCTGATAATTTATCGGATGCTTACAAAGATTTGTTAGATCAGGAGTTTTTCAATGTAAATATTCAATTTCCGCTATTACAATGGGGAAAGGGGAAAGCAGAGATTCGGGCGGATGAGGCAGAAGAACAACGGGTCGAGAATGACTTGATTAAAAAGGAAGAAACATTAACGCGAGATGTCTATTTTCACGTACAAGAATTTCTTCAGCTTCAGCATCAGCGTTTACTGGCGGCAAAGGCTGACACTATCTCTATTCGCCGGTTTGCTGTCGCCAAAAACCGCTACCTGATTGGTAAAATTGATATCACCGATCTTTTTAATGCCCAAAAAGCCAAAGACAGTGCCCGCCAGGCATATATCGAAACATTACGAAATTATTGGGAGCTTTACTATCGCTTGCGTCGCTTAACCTTGTATGATTTTGAGGCAGGCAAACCGATTGGTAGAAAAAACGATTAATTCATTATCCTGAGTTTTTAACTTTGATAAACTTCTCAGTATTTATTTTGATTTTAAATAGGTTTTTAAGTCGCGGTAATAATTTTCGTGAGGGCCAATCGTTATTAATTCTAAAATATCTTCTGTTAATCGATAGGAAAGTAAATATGGAGTGTTTGTAATTTTAAACTTATAAACAAATATTCCTTTTAAATCCCCTTTCTTTTCTTCTCCGATTTGTAGGTTTTCTAAAATTTTTTTAACTTCATTGTCTAATACTTTTTTTTGATTTTTATGAAATTTTTTAACCTTTCGAGCAAAAAGGGGAGATTGAATTATTTTCATATGATTTTACCCAAACTTATACTCGGTGCCTTGCCCACTGTCTAATTGCTCTAAGGCAAGTAGAATTTCCTTTAATAGAGTGTAGGGTAAACCAGGGTTTTCTTCAGCTATTTTTCCAATTTTAGCCCAATATTCAATCTGACCTGTAAGTGAACGATTTTCTACTTTTGATTGTATCTTAGCATCATTTACTAATTTATCGGATATCCTAACAGCAGTGCTCATATTTATTCCCTTTCAAAATTTTGCGTTGCAATATAGAGCAATGTGTTGCGAAATGCAACACTTGTTTGGGGGTAATCATATATTACGATCAATCTGAATTCGACATTCGCTGCGAATGGGGTTTGCATGGCATTCAAACGCTCGCTCCGATTAGCGATGTGGTGATTATCGTCGATGTTTTATCTTTCACCACCTGTGTGGATATCGCTGTGAGCAATGGTGCGACAATCTTTCCGTATCGCTTCAAAGATGAAAGCGCTGTTGAGTTTGCCAAAAGTAAATCGGCATTGCTGGCAGGTTCCCGGCGCGATACCATGGCAGAATATTCGCTTTCTCCTGCTTCAATGACCACTGTATCGGGAGGAACAAAATTAGTTCTGCCATCGCCAAATGGTTCGACGTTAACATTGTCTACCGGTAATACCCTCACCATTGCCGGATGTTTGCGAAATTGCCAGGCAGTAGCGGAATACGCTGCGACAGCCGGAAATGCCATCGCAGTAATTCCCGCCGGCGAAAAGTGGGAAGATGGCGCCGGTTTACGCCCCGCAATTGAAGATTTAATCGGCGCCGGTGCAATTATCAGCTTTATGAAAAGCGAAAAATCCCCGGAAGCATTGATCGCGCAGGCAGCTTTTGAAGCGGCTAAGTCAAATATCTTTAAATTGTTATCGAGTTGTTCATCCGGCAAGGAATTAATCGAAAGAGGATTTGTAGAGGATGTTAAATTAGCTGCGAAATTCAATTGCAGCACGGCTGTACCGATGTTAAAGAGCGGGGGCTACTACCTAAAATACTGTTGACAAATCAATTCGCTGCGGGATAAACCCCGCAGCTTAGAAGCGGATTGCCTTCACATTCATAATTCGCCAGCAGTGTCCTGAAATATGAAACAAGCATTGAAACCTCGAAAGTTACTCCTCAATTTCACCACCAATTTGTCTTAAATGATTTCGAAAAGAATAGTTGGGATTTGATTGTCGTTTTTTCAAATAATCATCAAATTGAAGCTGTTCCACCAGCAAAATGCCACCACGTATCAGCGAAGCCTGCTTTCGTTCGGTTTCTCGAATTTCCCGGGCGACATCCAGTACATTTTCCAAATGTGCTTCGCCAACAAAAATTACGCCATCGATATCTGCAAACACAATATCATTTTGCCCTACTTTTATATCGCCAATATTTGCCAATTTTAATGCATCAGCATTCGGTTTATCCAAACGTTGTGGCCCTGCCGGTACTTTTCCGTAACTAAAAACCGGGAAATCGATTTCTTTTAATTCAGCCGTATCCCGATGGTATCCCCAAATCACAATTCCGGCCAGGCCACTGGCCATCGTTTCCAATGCGGTTAAATCTCCAATGCAGCCTTCATCTGTTCTGCCGACGTTGTCGATCACTAAAATATCACCGGCATTTGCAGAACAGATGGCTTCCAGAAAAATATCCACACTTCCATAATGTTGAACCGGAAGCGCTTTCCCGGCAATACGGTGCGTAGGATTGATCGGATTAACTCCGGGAGGCGCGAGCCGAATCGGAAGTTTTAATCGCAGGCAGGCGTCAAAAATTAAGGGCGTAGACAGAATCGAAAACTGTTTGTTTAAATCATTGTTATTCATTTTATTCCTTTCAAAAGCGTGTTCGAAAGACAATAATAAGGTATATCAAAAAATCATCTTCGCATAAATTGCTCTTTGAAAGATCAACCTTCAATCATTAACTAAAGGCCGGGAAATGGAATTAACGTTTTGGGACACTATCGCATTCGTATTGTTCTTAACGGTAGTAATTGGGGTATCGCTGTATGCATCCAGAAAGGAAGATAACTCCGAAGATTACTTTTTAGCCGGGAGAAATTTGGCCTGGTGGCTGGTGGGATTTTCGCTGATTGCCTCTAATATTTCCACCGAACATTTTGTAGGAATGGCCGGTTCCGGGTTTGGAGCTACCGGTCTGGCTGTTGCCAGCTACGAGTGGATTGCCGCCATCACACTGGTTTTGATGGGCATGTTTTTGCTGCCGTTATTTTTGCGATTGGGTATTTATACCATGCCGGAGTTCCTGGAACATCGCTACGGAGCACCAGCGCGTACTCTAATGGCTGTTTACATGATGGTTGCCTACATCGGTGTGGCTATCGCCTCAGTCTTATATTCTGGCGCGATTGGATTACAGGCTATTTTCGATTTGGATTTATCGTTTGGCATCTGGTTGATCGGAATTTTGGCAGGCACTTACACCGTATATGGCGGTTTAAAGGCGGTGGTTTGGTCGGATTTGCTGCAAGGCGTCGCGCTGATTATTGGCGGTATAATAGTTACTATTATCGGATTTCAACATGTTGGTGGCGTCGAAGCCTTTTTTACCCAAAACGCCGATAAGCTGCATGTCGGCTTACCGGCAGACCATCCCGATATTCCCTGGACAGCCCTGATCCTGGGCATCTGGATACCCAACTTCTTCTACTGGGGATTTAACCAGTTTATTACCCAGCGAACTTTGGGTTCCAAATCGCTGGCGCAAGGGCAAAAGGGGATTGTTTTAGCGGCGTTTATTAAGTTGATCATTCCGTTTATTATTGTTTTCCCGGGAATTATGGCCTTTCAACTTTATGGCGCGGAGATTACCAACGGTGACCAGGCGTATCCAATCTTAATTAAAAATTTGCTGCCCGCCGGTTTGCGTGGAATTCTGTTTGCTGCCTTGTTCGGGGCTATTATGAGCAGCCTGGATTCTATGCTCAATTCCGCTTCGACCATCTTTACGATGGATATTTATAAAAAATATATTAAGCCGGATGCCGAAACGTCCCAGGTTGTAAAAGTGGGGCGCGTTGCAACTGCAATTTTTGTCGTCGCCGGGTGTTTGATGGCCCCGTTGCCGGGCAGCTTCGAAGGCGTTTTCCAATACATCCAGATGATTTGGGGATTTATTTCGCCGGGGATCGTGGCAGTGTTTATCTTTGGTTTGATTTTTAGACGAGCGCCGCTTTCGGCTGCGCTTGCAGCGATGATCCTGGGAATTCCGGTATATGGGGTGCTGCTATGGCTGCTTCCTGAGGTGGCCTTTTTAAACCACATGGCGGTAACTTTCATTATCCTGGTGGCGGTTATGGGGATTTTAACACTGGTGAAACCACTGCCTCAGCCGGTACGCTTTACAACTCAATCCAGTATTGACCTGACGCCCAGCCCATTGGCCAACACGTTAGGCTGGATCGTTATTGTTCTGACCATATTGTTATATATTGTGTTTTGGTAACGGGATACAAATCATTGGGTGGTGTTCAATAAGTTTAATAAAATCAATAATTTGCAATTGTCGAATAACTTGTGGTGACAATCTCTTTTGCCAACAGCCAATGGCTAAAAACCAATAGCGTTTTTAAAATTTGTGACCGGCCAATCCTTGTATTATTTCAATTCTTTAGATATATTTGACTCAAAATGATCAAAGACTTGAGAGACACGTTATGACAACCAAAATATTAGTCGTAGATGATGAACCGGATTTGGAATTACTCATCAACTTGAATTTCAGTGATCAAGTGAAGCGCAAGGAACTCGAATTCGCATTTGCACAAGACGGTCGGGAAGCATTGGATAAGTTGGGCGAACAGCCGGAAATCGATGTGGTGCTGACCGACATCAACATGCCGAAAATGGACGGGCTGACACTGCTTTCGCGCATCAATGAACAATTTCCCATGATGAAAACGGTTATCATTTCGGCATACGGGGATATGTCGAATATTCGCACCGCAATGAATCGCGGCGCATTTGATTTTGTGACCAAGCCGATTGATCTGAAAGACCTGGAAATTACCCTCGGTAAAACCATCAAAGAAGCGGTAGAGCGCAAGACAGCAATACAAAACTACGATAAGCTGTTGACCATCGAAAATGAACTTAGTGTGGCCACTCGCATTCAAACCTCCATTTTGCCGCGAACCTTTCCCCCTTTTCCCGAACGGAAGGAATTTGAACTCCATGCCCACATGACGCCGGCCAAAGAAGTTGGTGGGGATTTTTATGATTTCTTTTTCATCGACAATGATAGGTTGGGTTTTGTGATTGGAGACGTTACCGGCAAAGGTGTGCCGGCTGCGCTGTTTATGGCTGTCTCGCGCACGTTTTTGAAGGCGACTGCGCTTACCGGCCTTTCACCGCGCGATTGTTTGGAGCGTGTCAACCGCAGCTTGTATAAAGAGAGCGTCATGGAAATGTTTGTGACCGTATTTTACGGTATGCTCGATATCCGTACCGGCGAAATCCGCTATAGCAATGGCGGGCACAATTCTCCCTACTTGCTTCGTAAAAATGGGGAGGTGAAAATAATTCCCGATACCGGCGGGATTATGTTAGGCGGTATGGAGTTTTCGCGTTACAAAGAAGGCGAGATCACCTTGCAATCTGGTGATACCCTGGTTCTTTATACGGACGGCGTCACTGAAGCCTTCAATAGCAAAGAAGAGGAATATGAAGAAAAACGTCTGGAGGCCTGTCTTGGTAGCCTTGCCGGTTCTCCAGTATTGACGATTACCAGCGAAGTTGTAAAAGATGTTGAGAAATTTGCTGCTGGCGCACCGCAATCGGATGATCTGACGATGCTGGTGCTGAAATATGCTGGAGCATAATATATAGCAAAAAATTTTTGAACACTGATGACACGGGTCGCGCTGATTTTCATAGGAGAATTATAGCTTTTATAAAGAAAAACCTGTGAAAAACCATCTCATCTGTGTAATCTGTGTTCCATAAAGAATTTATGATTAGGGATAAATTCTTTTAAACAAACACCGATAAATCTATGAAAATAATCCTTCTCGCCGCCGGAACTTTGCTTGCCCTTTTTTTCTACCAAGAAAGCTTTGCCCAACCCCATCCCGAGATCGGAAATCCCTACATCACGAACTACAGCCCGAAAGATTATCGGGCGCATCCCCAAAATTGGTCGATTGTAGAAGATGATCGAGGGATAATGTATTTCGGTAATGGCAATTGTGTTTTGGAATACGATGGGGTCACCTGGCGAAGAATCTACCTGCCGAACAAATCGACAGCCCGCTCGCTGGCAAAAGCACCTGACGGGCGGATCTATGTTGGCGGTTCCGGTGACCTTGGCTACCTGGCCCCGGACAGCCTGGGGCTGTTACAGTTTGTTTCGCTCTTGAAACAAGTTCCCGAAGCGCACCGCGATTTCGAAGATGTCTGGACCACTTATGCCAGCGGTGAAGTGGTTTATTTTCAGACGTTTGGTAAAGTATTTCGCTGGTCCGGCCAGGAAATGCAGGTTTGGCCAGCGAGTAACAGCTATCATGTGTGTTTTTTGGTCAACGAAACATTCTATATTCGCCAGTGGGGTGTCGGGCTAATGCGTATAGAAAATGATTCGCTGAAACTGGTTCCCGATGGAGAGCAATTTGCCAGCGAGCGCATCTATGTGATACTGCCTTATGATGAATCCACACTCCTGATCGCTACTCGCACTCAAGGACTATTCCTTTATGACGGTGCGACTTTCCGGCCTTTTCCCACCGAAGCAGACGAAATTTTACAACAGTACCAGATATATTCCCCGGGGGCAGTATTGCCAGATGGCAGTTTTGCCATAGGGACTATTGCAGGCGGCGGGGCAGTGATCATCGATCGTCAGGGTCGCCTGCTGCAACGTATCGATCGAACTACCGGGCTGCAGGATAATTCGGTTCTCTATGTTTACACAGACCGAAAAGGTATTTTGTGGCTTGGCTTAGATAAAGGGATTGCACGGGTAGAGATCGATGCGCCGTTAACCTATTTCGGCGCTTCGGCAGGTATTGGCAGCGCGGTGCTATCCATCCAGCGGCATCGCGGTGATTTGTATGTGGGGAAGACGAATGGTATTTCTCGCTTTAACCGGGTTACCAGGCGCTTTGACCCCGTAACCGGGGTAACAAGCCAATGTTTTGATCTGCTCTCTGTCGAAAATGATTTGTTAGCAGCTAACTTTCATGGTGTTCATCACATTAAAGGGAAGCAAGCCAATATTGTCAGACCAAACATTAGTAATGATTATAGTGCATTTTCTCTGCAGCGCTCTATGAATGACCCCAGCCGGGTTTTTGTAGGAGTCGTCGGATTAGGTGTATTGCATTTGGACAAATCATCCGGGAAATGGGTCGATGATGGCAAAGTTCCCGGCATTACAACCTGGATATACCGGGTTGGGCAAAGTAAAGATGGCAGCCTGTGGGCCTCTGGCATTACCACTGGCGTAACCCGGGTGAGATTTCCAGATGGCCCGCTAAATCAGTCAGCCTTGCAAAATACAAAAATTGAACGATTTGGAATCGAACATGGTTTACCGGAAAGCATCGGCGCAGTATTTTCCATCAATAACCAGGATTTTTTTATTTCTCTCGACGGTATTTACCGTTTTGATGAAGGCCGGCAGCAGTTTGTACCCGATGCAACCTACGATGTAGTTGCCCGGGGAGGGGAAACAACTTTATATACCTTAAAAACCGACCCTAAGAAGCAGGTTTGGATTAACTTTGGTCAGGAAACAGCCCTGGCAATTCCCCGGGAAGACGGCGGCTATGATATTGTAAAAGCCCCCTTCCGACCCTTTTCCGAAGACGCCATTAACGAAATCTATCCGGAGGAAAATG
>CAXHHS010000035.1:0-17344 GCA_964015645.1 uncultured bacterium | reverse complement strand
ACACCAAGAAGCTCGTCGGCAGCGTCAGATGTGTATAAGAGACAGGGTATCAACTAATATGTGGCGTTTGCGCCCATTGACATTTTTGCCTTTATCGAAACCGCGTTCTCCAGGTATTTGGGTGGTCTTGACACTTTGTGCATCCAGACATCCGCCGGTTGGATGTTTATGGCGGCCTTCCTGCTGGCGCAACTGAGCACGTAAACTGTCATGAATGCGTATCCAAACACCGGCATTGCGCCAGCGCCAAAAGTAGCCGTAGACAGTTGACCAATTCGGAAAATCATGCGGTAATAAGCGCCATTGGATTCCGCCAACCAAAACATAGAGGATTGCGTTGATGACTTCCCGAATGTCAATACTGCGTTTTCGACCGCCAGACTTTGCTGGTGGTATTAAATCTTTAACAACATTCCATTGGTCGTCGGTAAGATCAGTTGGGTATGCTTGTCTGTTCATACACGCAATTTAACCAAGCTGACTGACGGTGACCAAAACTTTTAAAACAGCTTCTAAGATATCTTTTCAAAAATAAACTCGAATACGAGCAAAGCCCCCCGCACCAAACGATCCGAATTCTGTTTTTTTACGCCCAAAGGGAAGATATCCGGTGAAGATTAATTCCGTATTGTCGTTGAGACTGTAATCAAACCAGGGAAAGAAAACAGTGCTGCGGTCATTGAGGTTTAAGATCAGGAAATTCGACCAGTTCCATAGCTCCCCGATGGGATATTGTTCGCCCAAGAACAGGTAATCCTGGCCGAGATTTTCGCCATCAGCGCTTAACAGGCGCATCCAATCGTTAAAATTATATTGCCGGTGATCCGTTTTGCCTCGATCATTGCGGTAATATTCGCCGATGAGGTAGAGGCCACTTTCGAATGTATAATCTGTTCCGAATAGATATTGGCCAAAATTAGCAGAATTTCCCAGGAAATTATAAGCGCCCTCACCCCATACTCCCAACCCCAAAACTTCTCCCGAAAAATCCCCACCGATTAACCGCCGTTTTTCGGAAAACTCCAATGCTTGATAGTAGTTAATTCCTTCCTGATTTTTTTCTACAAAACTGGCAGAAAAGTCGAAACCTGCGGTATGCTGCTTAACTTTCAACGCTTTTGTGGAGGTTTCCCAATCTTCTTCGATGCCCAAAATGCCAGTAACCACGCCTTCGCTGCTAAAAGGCACTTCCACTTTGAAAGCGTTAACTCCCACTTTTTCGTAGGCTGGATCCAAAGTATTTTTTTCATTAAAAATGTCGGTCGGGTTCCAGGTATAGCCTGCTCCCCAGGGGAGTTGTTGTTTCCCAACGCGCAGATTAAACCGTTTGAAATAAAGCGTCACGTAGGCGTTGTCGAGAAAATTTTCATTCTCCAGTTTTATATCGAACAAAGGGCGGAGCGAATTTGCCGGGATATTGAGCGAATCGGCGTATGTTTGAACAACGCCTTTGGGTAAAAAATCAAACGCGTTTAGTGTCGTTTTGCCATGGAAAACCTGGTAAATATAATCCCCGGTAAAGCTGACATTCTCCCCGATATCTGCCGAAATATCCAGGCGAAGTTTGTTGTAATCTTGAAAAATGATCTTATCACTCACCTCCTGGGGAAAAAATTGGTTTTCGTAATAACCGGAGAATTCCAAGTCCTGGGAAACCAGAATTGATACTGCAAAAACAAGCAATAATGAAATTCGCAATAGTTGACTTTGCATTTGCCATCATTTTTTTGACGATATGAACAGGATCGACAGGATTATTACCGCCGTTTCAAATTGGTTGTGCCAAACATCCTGTCATCTATTTCAATATCAAATTTGATTTCCTGTGTTTCCATCACCGTTTCGCCGCCTTCCAGCAGATTGGTCATCACCAACTTCATTGCCACCCAATGCCTGTCAATTTGACGAATATCGTAGCATTGCAACCGCTTGAGCAACTCATCATCTTCATAATAATCTAATTGCCTGGTGATGAATTTTTCTTTATCCGCCCAAAGAATCAGTTTGGAATAGTGTGGCCCGCTTTCCGTGGGAATCAGCTCAAATTTATAGCATTCGGCATCATCGATTTCTTCTTCTCTCAAAAGCGTGTAGGTGTAATCTTCTTCGATGGAACCGCCGGCTAAATCTTCATAGGCGAAATCGCTGCCCTGCACTTTTTGGCGTTTGGCATGGCTGGCGAGATGCCGCACGCGGTCGGTTTTGGGAGTATAAAACCAGATATCATCGCCGTCGTTAAGCATCAGGATTTTGTCACCTTTTACTCGTTTGGGGGCGGTATAAATCATTAACTGCTTATCATTTCTATCTTTGCTGTAAGCCTTCATTTCCAGGGTGCGTTTTTTTCCTCCGGATGTGGTGATGACTTGTCGCATCATCCCTTCGCTGGATGCCACACGCTCGGTGCTGTCAATTTTTTGGATAATTGCCCGGGGAGTTAATTCCTGGGCCGAGAGCACCATCGCAGTGCCAATGAATATAATTGTGAATAACAAGACTCTCGGTTTCATGATATCAATCCTTCTCATCTATTGTTCCATTTCTAAGTTGTTGTGAAATATGGCCGTTATGTGAAAATTTAGTTTTTGTTTCCCCTGAGCGATATTTAATCTGTCACAACGCCACTACCTGCCGAGGACATAAATGCACCATGGCGGAATACGAGTTTCGCTCTTCCACTCGAACGGTTCATCTGTCCTTCCAAGAGGGCGATGCGTAGCGATTAATTCCAACTGTGTTTCTTTGAAAATCCGGTGGTACTGTTCATTAGTGCATAAAATATCCTCAACCGGTCGATCATCCTCTACATCCGTCATCACAATTTTCACTTTCTCACCATCTTTAGCGAAGCGGTTTTCAGGAAAATCTTTTGTCGAAAAAGAGGCCCATTCATTCACATAGATTTCCGGCGAAGACACCAAAATGACTAGCCTGCCAGTGGCCTTCAATTTTGCTCGCAAAATGGTGAATAGATGCAATTTATGTTCAACGGTTGGGACGTTATCGAAAGTGAAAACAGACAGAATAAGATCAAAAGTGTCATCAACGATATTCGGAAGATCGCCATCGGGAACAAGTCGATAATCACCATCCGGATCGATCGATTTCGCATTAGAAATCATGTCTGCTGAAATATCGACGCCGGCTACGTTAAATTCGAGATCTTTTAAAAAGCGCGTGGATCGCCCTGTTCCACACCCAAAATCGAGCGCGGCGTTCCCCAATACATACTTATGAATTATCGATGGAATATCGCGATAGGCAAGATAATAGGTGCCGGGAAATTCCAGGTTGGCGTATGAACTCGCGCGCTTTTTGTCTTCATAGACGTTGTTGAAATCCATTTATAATGTTCCTAACCTGCTATTATCATTCAATTTACTACGATAGAAATTTATATTTTCCATTATTCGTTGCATATTACAACCATTCACACATTTAATAGTGATTATACTGAAGCCTTTGAAGGCACAGTCTCTCTTTTGACCTTCGTCTCTCTTTTTTCCAACAACCCCAATAACGCCGGTAGAATAATAATAGAGGCCAAAAAGCACGTGCCAACGCCAATGAACAAAGCAATGCCCAGGCTGCCTAATCCCCGGTAGGTAGCAAACAACAGCGAACCGAACGCCAGCATAGTGGTGATTGAGGTTAGTAGCACCGCTTTGCCGGTACTGGTAAACACCTCCCGGATTTTACCGGCACCTTCTACGCGGTAACGGTGCAATAGATGCACTCCATCATCGATGCCGATGCCTAAAATCAGGGGCAAGCCGATGACATTCAGCATGGTGAGTTGCAACCCCAAAAGTTGCATGACACCGACCATCCAAATGGCTCCGAAAACTAATGGCACCATTGCCATCGCAGCAAATTTTAGTTTGCGGAAATCCCAGAGCAGCAGCAAAAAAACGACGATGATGGTCAATGCGGCTGCGGTTCTTCCGTCTTGCGCGATAATATCCATCAGAACAAAAAAGATCGGCGGTAAACCGGTCACCCGCGGGTCTAACTTCTGCATCCGGCCAGTAAAACGTTTCAGGAATTCAAAATTCCAGACTTGCTCTTTGGGATAGATGGTTACGAGATATTTATCACTGGTTTTATTTACGAAATCATTGATGATGGTATGCGGCAGTATGTTAACCGAAATTGGCTCTACTGAAGCCATTCCCTGCGCCTTTTGGCGAAAGTGCGGTTCGAAATGAGTTTGGAAACGATTCAAATTTTGCACGGTTTGGCGACGGTTAGCTTGCAGTTCTGTTACTAATGAGGCAATAACCGATGCTCTATCAGCAGCCTCCAAATCGCCGGTTAATTCCTTGCATTTTTCATCCACCTTATCTTGCCCGCCGAGGTAGGCCAACTGTGCCAATTCGATGATATTATCTTCCAGCCGGTAAAGCTCTTCAAAAAATTGATCAAGCTCTCCCTCAGTTAGCGGCGAAACGCGGCGGTTGCGGGTTAAATTATCGCGAATCTCTCGAACCAATGGAATTCGCTGTTGTTGCTGTTCGGGGGAGGGCACATATTCCGAAATGCTGGTTACCATACCGATCATTTTTAAATCCTTCGCTGCTTCAGCAATACGGCGCGCTTCCTCCACGGTGGAAGCGGTAATGAGGGCAAAATCTGGCGTGGCATCAAATTCATCTTCCATTTCATGTTGCAATTTTATGGAAGTAAGGCCCACTGGCTCCAAATTTAGATAGTTGTAATCAAAAGTGATTTGCAATGCCGAATACAGCAAAAAAGCGCTTAGAAGCAATGCGCCGGACAGCACCCAAAACGGCCTGTAAGCGATAGCAACGGAAACTCTGCCTAACAACGAAAATTCTGGCGATTTGGCGACATGTTTCCCCCGGTGAATTTTCAGCAATAATTTATCGCGCAGGGATAGCATTGCCGGTAACACCAGGATAGCAGCCAGCATGCAAAATACCACCCCGCTGCCGGCGACAAACCCAAATTCGGACATCCCGGCGGATTGAGAAACCATTAAGGTTAAAAACGCACAACCAGTGGTGAACGCCCCGGTAATAATACCATTGCCGGATTTTAGCAATGCCTGGTGCAGGGCCTCCCCAATAGAAAGTCCGGCAGCACGCTGCTCCGTGTATACTGAAATGATGTGAATCGAAAAATCCACTCCCAACCCAATCAGGATAACGGAAAACATCGAGGTCATCAGGTTTAAACTACCGATAGTGATTGCGGCAAACCCGGCAGTCCAAATAATACCAATTAACAAGCTGAGACCCGCTAAAATCGGTGCCACCCACATTCGGAAAGAGAGGATGAAAAGCGCCAGAATCAGGAGCATTGCAAGAATAGAGGTAACATACATATCTTTGCTGATTGCAGCCATCTCATCTCTTTGCAAAGCGATCGACCCGGTGGTACCTGCTTTTATGCCGGGATATTTATCTGCCAATTGGATAATCAGGTTATCAATCAGGTTGGTGGCCTCCACACACTCTCCGATATCCATCGCCGTAAAAGTTGGCTGGGCAAAAATGAGCAGCATATCCTTATCCTGCGAAATGAAATATTCATCGCCGATGAGAAAGCGTTCGGCAGCCGTTTCCGCAACTTCGGGCGATAAATTCCCGCCATCATTGGCATATTGCTCAACCGTGTGCAGCCAGAATTGTATGCCATCCAGAAAACCGACGGCGTCATTTTCCTTCTCCTTGGTGGAAATACTTTCTTCATCCTGAACATAGGTTTTCTCGAAATTATCGTTGAGATGCCGAAGCCAGGGCAACAGGCGAAGGTCTGTGAAAATATCCTTGCTATTTTTGAGGTCTTTTGCCTTTTGCAGCATAAAGCCGTGGTTGAGAAAAAACTCCCGTTCCAGCTTATAATCAACGCGCTGAATGTAGTCGTTTAGCGCTTCTATTTGCGGGGCAATTTCATCGGCAAATTGTTTTAGCTGATTTTCTTCGCCTCTTGCCGCTACGATAATCATAGAAGCGGTGCTATAATCATCGATGATCCGGTTAAACTCCTCGACAGCCGGGTGGTCCTGCGGCATTAGGTTTTTGGCGTGCATATTCAGTTTTAGCCTGCCAGCCAATCCGGCAGCGATAACGGTGACGATCAGGGCAATTGCAAACATCCAGCCCGGCCACCGTTCGGCAATTTGAGCTATATTGCCAAGTAATTTCGTTCTCATTTTGGCCCTCGCCGTTATATTTCAGAATAAACCAAATTCATGGCTAAATTATTGCTCTTTATGTGCTATTTTCTCTTGAGGTTGCCACGAAAGGCACAAAAACCACAAAAAATCAGAGCTATTCATATCGCAATGCGTCCACCGGATTCGCCAATGCCGCTTTTATCGACTGATAGCTGATGGTCAGCAATGCGATTCCCAATGCCACTGCCCCGGCAACTATAAACGGCCAGGGCTGCATCTCGATGCGATACGCAAACTCTTGCAGCCAACTTCGCATAAAATACCAGGCCGCCGGCCAGGCAATAAGATTAGCGGCAAGCACCCATTTTGTAAATTCCTGTGAAAGCTTTACGATAATATTCGTTACGGAAGCGCCCAACGCTTTCCGTACACCAATCTCCTTAGTTCTTTGCTCGGTAGTGAAAGAGGCCAACCCGAACAACCCCAGGCAAGCGATCAATATTGCCAGCGCTGAAAATACGGTGAACAACTGCCCAATCCTTTGTTCCGCGCGATATAAACTGTCGTAGTCGTCGTCCAAAAAATAATATCCAAACGGTTTGTAAGGAATATAATCGTACCAGATTTTTTCGATGTAGGCGATGGTTTCCGGCACGTTATGGGGATGAATATGAACGGCGAGATAGGTTCGATTGAGGGTTTGCAAGCCAATTAAAAGCGGTGCAATGGGTTTATGCAGCGATTCATAATGAAAATCTTCTACCACGCCGATAATATTGAGATAAAATTCAGTATTTCCCGGAAAGCCGATGCGTTTGCCCACATATGGTTTTTTATATCCCAACGTTCTGCCGGTTGCCTCATTTATGACAATTGCATCGGCAGTGTCGGATGGCATATCCCGTGAGTAAAAACGGCCTTCGGTCAGCTTCAGGTTCAAGGTTTTGGCAAGATCATAATCGCCCAAAACGAAGTTAAGGGGATGCTGCTCCTCCCGGGAAGCGCCTTCGGGAACAAACACGCCGTTATTAAAACTTTTACCGGGCAAGCTGCTAACCCCGGCGGCAGATATAATTTGAGGATTTTGCAGCAAATCGTGTTTAAAGGCATCGATAATCGTTTCATTCGGCAGTGTTTCGATAAGCGTGCCATCCGGCTTTTGGCCGATAGCCCAACCGCGCTTGATAACCAACACGTTTTCTTTATTAAATCCCAACCGTTTATTCTGAATGTAGCGCGTTTGGTTGTAGATGATCATCGTGCTGATGAAAAGAGCGATTGAGATTGCAAATTGAAAGACCACCAACGCGCTTCGCAGGGAGGTTTTGCCACTGATTCCCCCCGCCTTCGAACCCTTTAACACCGCCACCGGTTGAAACGAAGAAAGATAAAATGCCGGGTAAGCCCCGGCAAAAATCCCAACGATGATTGCGATGACAAACAATGCAGGTAACACGAGCCAATATTCAAAATTAGCGATTTCCAGTTGCTTTCCGGCAATATTATTAAAATAAGGCAACAATAGTGCTATTAGCAAAACGGAAACCAGTATAGCGGCAACCGACAGCAATGTTGATTCTATCAGAAACTGTTTGATGAGTTTGTAGCGGGTTGATCCCAACACTTTCCGCATTCCAACTTCTTTGCTCCGGCCAGAGGATTTTGCAGTGCAAAGATTCATAAAATTGATACAGGCAATAAACAGGATAAAAATGGCGATGAGAGAAAAAATATAGACATATTTGATATCGCTATTGGGCTCCAATTCCTGGCCAATATGGGAATAGAGATGGATATCTACTACCGGTTGTAAATAGTATTCCAAGCTACCTCCGGAAGCCTGAAACTCCTCCAGAGACATATTCAAACCCCTTTGGATATGCGGTGCAACGTATTTGCGGATAAATACGGGAAATTTGGCTTCCAGGTGTTTCGAGTCAGTCCCCTCTTGCAGCATAATGTAAGTATGCATATAATGATTCAGCCAGAACTGCCGCCGGCCTTCCCATTCCCAGGACGACAATGGTGAAAGCATCCCGTAATGGAAATGGGCATTGCGGGGCGCGTTTTCCAAAATTCCGCTTACGCGGTAGGGCGTTCCATCTTCATAATTGACGATTTTACCTATCGCTTCCGCCGGATTCTCAAAGTACTTTAATGCTGTTTCTTCGGTCATCACCACAGTATGGTCGTCTTTTAAGGCAGTTTCTGGATTGCCATGGAGCAGCGCTAATGAAAACACATCGAAAAAGTTAGAATCCACCCACATGAAATGTGTTTCGTTGAACACCTTTTCGCCATAACGAACCAGCATGTTGGGCGTGTGGTGTAATCGCGTGGCATGAAGCACCTCGGGATATTCTTCGACAAGGGTTTCTGCCATCAACGATGAAGTGACCGCCTGGTTAATTTCCTGGTTACCGATCATCCCTTTCGCAGCAACCCGGTAGATTTGTTCGGTATTTTGATAATGGTCGTCGAAGCTTAATTCATCCATTACCCAAAGCAAAATGAGCAGAAAACAAGCCATCCCAATTGCCAGTCCGAAAATATTGATAAAGGTATAGGTTTTTTGCCTGAAAAGATTTCGAAGTGCGATTTTTAAATAGTTTAAAAGCATGACCTTCTCCCCTTCAATTGTTTTATCATATTAAATTTGAGAGATAGAAGAAGAGAAAAGCAATGAATATCATCAGTGCTGGGCATGACTTTTGTCATCATAATATTCTTTGATAACGGTGATACGCTGCACATGCTCCTTCGGAAGAAACCATTGGCGCGCCTAGTGGTTTTTCCGGTGTGCAACGAGTACCGAATGCCGGACACTCATACGGTTTTTTAACGCCTTGTAATACCAATCCGGCGATGCATTCACTGGATTCTTCCGCATGTAATTGCTCTACTTTAAATCGTCTTTCTGCATCGAATTCGATATATTCTTCTGCCAACCCCAGGCCGCTGCGGGAAATTTCTCCCACCCCACGCCATTTTTGCGGCACAACTTTGAATATCTTCCGAATCAATTCCTGCGCGGGCAAATTACCTTCTTGACGCACTGCCCGCGAATATTGGTTCTCCAATTCGCTGCGACCATCTTCCAATTGTTTGATACACATATAAATACCCTGCAAAATATCCAGCGGTTCAAAACCGGTGACCACAATCGGTACGTTGTATTTTTTCACGATGGGAGCGTATTCCAGGTATCCCATCACTGTGCAAACATGCCCGGCAGCCAAAAACCCCTGTACCCGGTTTTGGGACGAGGAGAGAATTGCTTCCATTGCCGGCGGCACCAGCACATGCGATACCAATAGCGAAAAATTCTCCAGCCCTGATTGTTTGGCTTGGTACACAGTCATTGCCGTTGCCGGGGCAGTGGTTTCAAATCCTACACCGAAGAAAACCACCTGTTTCTGCGGGTTTTGGCGGGCGATTTTTAGCGTATCCAACGGGGAGTAGACAATTCGTACATCGCCACCCTTTGCTTTGACGGAGAATAAATCATCCTGAGTACCGGGAACGCGCAGCATGTCGCCGAAGGAGCAGAAAATCACATCTGGTCGAGCAGCAATTTGCAACGCTTTGTCAATCAATTCTACCGGCGTTACACATACCGGGCAGCCGGGGCCATGAACGAGGGTAATTTCCTTCGGCAGCAACTCATCGATACCAAATTTGATAATCGCATGGGTTTGCCCGCCGCAAATTTCCATAATTGTCCAGGGTTGGGTGGTTATTTTTTCAATGGCCTCCGCCAGCTTTCGCGCGGCCTCGGGATCGCGGTATTCTTCGATGAATTTCATAATATGATTTGGCGATTTAGTGAATTTGCGATTTGGTGATTTGATGATTTAGTGAGTGGATAAATCGCTAAATCACCAAATCACTCGATTATTCAATATCTCCCAGCTCATCCATCTCCTTTAAATATTGGAAAACTTTCTGCGCTTCATCTTCATCAATCGTGCTGATAGCAAATCCGACGTGAACCAGCACATAATCATCGATTTTCGCTTCCGGAACGTAGGCGAGATTCACTTCCTTGATAATCCCGCCAAAGTTTACCTTGCCGGTGCGCATCAACGGATCGACTTCTTGCACGCTGATGATTTTTCCGGGTACTGCTAAACACATACTTTGCTCCTGAACAGTTTATTTTGCTCCTCTTGCTTGTTCTCAAATATTCTTACGACATTTGCCGCCACAACTTGTCCCAACGCAATTCCCCCATCATTCGGCGGCACACGCTGGTGCCAATAGGGACGAAATTCTTCTTCCGATAATCGCTGAACCATTTGCTCCGTTAAATATTTATTTTGAAAGCAACCGCCGCTGAGTGCGACTTTGGTTTCCCCAACCTGTTTTGCTGCCGCAACCGCCATTTCCACCAAAGTGTTATGAAATTTTACTGAAATATCCGGCAATGAAACATCGGTGGTAATGTCATCCAAAATGGCATCGATCATCGGCTCCCAATCAATGATGAATTGCGGAAACTTTCCATTGTCGCTAACCGGCAATAAATCGAAATCATAATTCCCAGCTGCCTTTTCCGGGGTTATTTGAAACTCCAACTCCATCGCCGCCTGCCCTTCAAAGCGGTTGATATGGCGAAGATTGACCAATGAAGCAACAGCGTCGAAAATTCTCCCAACGCTAGTGGTGCGGGGGGAATTAATTCCTTTATTCAGCATGCCCTGCAATACCTTCAACCCCCCGGGAGAAAACGCTTGAGGAGAAGGCAGTCTCCCGGTTGCAAAAAGCGTTTCTCCCAGGGTTTCATATAACATTCCCAGGGCACTCCGGCGAGGTTCTTTGATGGCTGTTTCACCGCCCGGTAGAGGAAAGGAACGGAAGTGTCCCCTGCGTTCGAAACCGTCACCAGTGATCATCAAAAATTCGCCGCCCCAAATTGTACCATCCAAACCGTACCCGGTGCCATCCCAACAAATACCCAGCACCGGCGGCTGCAATTCGTTTTCCGCCATACAAGATAAAATATGGGCATAATGATGTTGCACCGGCAGGACCGGAAACCCACTTTGTTTCGCATAATGTGTTGAAAGATAATCCGGGTGGGCATCGCAAACTACTTTCGCAGGTTTTTTCTCATATAAATCGAAAAAGCTGTTGATGGTATTTTGAAAAGCCCGGTAAGCCGCCTCGGTTTCCAAATCGCCGATATGCTGACTGATAAATACCTGGTTATTAACCGAAAGGGCAATATTGTTTTTTAAATGAGCGCCGACAGCCAATGTTGGCGCGAAATCATGTTTTAGCGGGATGGGCAATGGCGCATACCCGCGCGCCCGGCGGAGAATTATTTCCCGGCCAGTCATAATTCGAGCGATGGAATCATCAACTTGGCGTACAATCGGGCGATTGTGAATTAAAAATAGATCCGCGATGTTACCCAGCCGGTCGAGCGCCTCATGCTCATCGATGCAGATCGGTTCATCGGAAAGATTGCCACTGGTAGCAACGACCGGAAAACCCAACTCGCACATTAAAATATGGTGTAAGGGTGTGTATGGGAGTAAAGCGCCGATGTAGGGATTATTGGGGGCAACGCATTTTGATATTTCGGGTTTTCGATTTCGGATTTTCGATTTCGGATTTTCGATTTTGGATTTATGGTTTTGGTGGAGAAGAACAATTGGTGATTCGGCAGATAGAAGTACACGTTTTTCTAACTCCGATGCGAGACAGCATTGTTGGATGCTTTCCAGGGAAGGAAACATAACGGCAAAGGGTTTTTCTTCCCGGTGTTTGCGGTTGCGGAGGCGTTGTGCGGCGTTTTCATCGCTGGCATTTACCAGCAAGTGAAAGCCGCCCAGACCTTTTATTGCGACGATTTTACCATTGCGAATGGCATCTGCCGTTGCCAACACTGCTTGATGTTGCGCTGCCAGCACATTTCCCTCACAATCCCATAATTCCAGATGAGGCCCGCAGTTTGGGCAAGCATTCGGTTGGGCGTGAAAGCGGCGATCATCTGGATTTTCGCATTCTGCCTGGCAATTCTCACACACCGTGAACTGCTTCATCGATGTGTTCTGGCGGTCGTAGGGCAGCGATTCAATAATGCTAAACCGGGGGCCACAATTGGTGCAATTGGTAAATGGATATAAATACCGGCGATTGGCAGGATCAAATATTTCCCTCAGGCAATCCGGGCAGGTTGCAATATCTGGCAAAACAAGGGTGGTCTTAGCGCCACCTGTAGCGCTCTTGCGAATTTCAAAATTTGTATAGTGCGAATTTTCGGAATCCAGAAACGAGTGTTCCAAACTTTGAATGAATGCTACCGGTGGTTTTTCCCGGTCAATGCGCAGCAGAAATTTTTCTAATAGTCGCTGCTCGCCCTCTGCTTCGATGGTCACGCCCCGGGGGGAGTTGTTAACCCAGCCGGTTAATTGCGATTCGGAGGCCAGCCGGTAGATGAATGGGCGAAATCCAACGCCCTGAACTGCCCCGGTAATTTTTATGCGCATTCGCTGTCGCATTTCAAGCTCTATTTTTGGCGGCTTTTGTTTGGTTCACCAGCCATTTTATCCATTTATCCATACCCGCGCCAGTTTTCGCTGATACTGTAAACATTTCTAAATTTGGATTGATGCTCAGGGCATTTTCCCGGGCCTTACCCATATCAAAATCCACATAGGGCAATAAATCGATTTTGTTGATGATACAAACATCCGCCACGCGAAACATCTTTGGGTATTTTAACGGTTTATCATCGCCTTCGGTAATGCTGAATAGCACGGCTTTACAGTCTTCACCCAGATCGTAGCTGGCTGGGCAAACCAGGTTGCCGACATTTTCGATGACCAGCAAATCCGTTTCATCCAGGTTCAGGTTCGAAACCGCATCTTGCACCAATTTCGCTTCCAAATGGCAGCCGCCGTTGGTTACAATTTGAACCACCGGTACATGGTATTGGGCGATACGCCGGGCATCGAAGTTGGTTTGCACATCACCTTCCACAACGGATACTTGTAGCTCACCCTTTAATGTTTCCAGCATTCTCTCTAACAGCGTGGTTTTTCCGGAGCCGGGAGAACTGAGCAGGTTGATTGTAAATAATTTCGAGCGGTGAAAAGCTTCCCGGTTTTCCGCTGCAATTTGATCGTTTTTTTGCAGTACTTTTCTTTCAACGGTAATAATGCTCATCGTAAATCCTCTATTTATCGAACATTGAAAGCGGAAATTAAAGTTTATGTCTCACTCAAATTTACATCGATATTTTTAACAAGCAACTCTCGCCCGCTAATTTCTTCCAAATCGGTTCCACCACATTGCGGGCATATAAATAAAAAGGAATCTAGTTGGAATTCTTTTTGGCAAGGCCGGCAAAATACTTGAATCGGAACAATGTTGATATTCAATTCCGAACCTTCCAGGGGACTGCCTTGGGTAATGGCGGTGTAACAAAATTCCAGCGACTCCGGGACAACAGCGATGAGTTCTCCAATATCGACCGAGACTTTTTGGATGTGGTATTCCGGATGTTCCCGTAGAACCTCATCGAGTATTTCAATAATGTTTTGAGCGAGTGACATTTCGTGCATGATATTCTCTTAAAATGGATTAGTGATTACATATCTCGTATCGCTTCCAGCATATCAAGAGAAGAAATGATGCCAATAACTTTTTCATTATGGGTGACAAATAGGCGATGGATACGGCCTCTCAGCATCATATCAGCGACTTCTTGCAGCCGGGTATCTTCGTTTACACTAAATACAATCGGGGTCATGATATCTTTGACAGTCGTCAGCGATTCGTTTTTAATGTGAAATGCAGTATATTCTTCCTGGGTATATTGATCCTCTAAAGGATTCAGGTAATATTCATGGGATCGCTGCAATTGAATATCTTTGTTTGAGAGTGTATCTTGACGGACGATATCCATCAAAGAAACGACCCCAATCAATTTTCCATTTTCATCAATAACCGGTGCGCCGGAAATCGAATTTTCTACTAGAAATTCAGCCAAATGCTCAATGGGCCAATCTTCCGACACTTCTAATATTTGCCGCTTCATGACATCTTTTGCCTTTAGTGCTTTCATGCCTAGCTCCTTTTTTTTTCTTTCTTTTCGTAAACCGTCGCATATAGAACCGGTTATCCCGATAGCGAATTTCTCGAAGGCAGCCCCTGGCGATCAATTTATGGATAGTATCCCAATGAGCGTGATCTTTCTCTAATAATTCATCAACTGCCTCTTCGGTCATCGGTTGAACAGCGGTTGTCCGTAATAAATCTTCTTCGGCATTTCCGGTAAATCCGAATTCAGTCTCATCCTCCGTAATAAGCAACTCCACGCGATCAAATTGCTTTTTGAAAATCCGGTATGCTTGATAAATTGTTTCTTCCTGCGGAGCTTCGATCCAGGGTTCTGACGGTGGTCGTGTTGGAACTGCCAGGTAAGCCCCGGAAAGCCAGGGCTGCAATTTTTTCAAGAATTTTGCTATTTCGGTTATACTGTCTATATCATCATTTAAACCTTTCACCAGCATCGTTTCT
Organism: uncultured bacterium; assembly: GCA_964015645.1. Lineage (GTDB taxonomy): Bacteria > Calditrichota > Calditrichia > RBG-13-44-9 > J075 > CAXHHS01. Next base: position 2,670 of record CAXHHS010000035.1, on the reverse strand, counting down.
GTTGCTAAAAATCCTGAGAATTCGCTGGCAAATGCCAATATTCCTTCCAGAATCCGATCCAGGGATAACTTGCCATAGGGGCGGTCGATTTTTCGCCAGGTATCTTTTATCACCGTATCAATTTTTAATGACACCCAATCGGCATTTAACAATTCGTATTTCACATCTTTCCGCCAAATTAAGGAGGCGTTCGTAAATACTGCTATTTTAAATCCTAAAGGCTTTAATAAACGGATTTCCTCTCCCAAATGGATATCTAACGTCGGTTCACCATCCGGGACAAAGGAAAGGTAATCGATTTGGCCTTTTTTCCGATAAATTTGTTCTATTCTTGTTTTAACATCGGCAACAATTTTTTCCGGCGGGTAGAATTCTTTTCGCTTTATATTCATGTGATCGGTTCGCCCAACCTGGCAATAGACGCATCCATAGCTGCAATGCTTCGGAGGAATGTTGTTGATGCCCAGGCTCTTACCCAGCCGCCTGGAAGATATTGGGCCGAAAGCGATCATCATACTAACCTTAAAATTTTTAAGGAGTTAACGTAAATTAAAATAAATTTAAACCATTTGCGAACTTGCAAACTTTATAGAATGAGATTTCTGCACCCGGATGCCCATGTTTTCCATGTCATCCAGCAGTTCCTTTGGCTCAACGATATGCGCCATTAACCACAGGCCGGGCTTTCTGATAGTACCATTTAGATATTGTCGCAAGCAAGCTGTTACCGGAATCGCTGTAAACTTATAAGCGTCCTGGTGGTACAGCTGCAATTCCATTTCGTTGGCGTGGTTGTCTTTCTCCCCGGCAGCTTCTACTTTCAGAACTGTTCCGAAAGGCGGCTTAGAGAATTTTTTTAATCCCCAATCCATTAGTGCATTTATCCATTTGTGTTTTCCACGGGGATAAATTTCTTGTCTTAGCATTGCTAAAGGGAGCACAATTCCATCGACAAACCAATTGAACCCGGCGGCGAAAAAACCGCTTTCTTCAATCTCAGGAAACACCACCGGAATATTGCGCATTTCTTCCAGGAACATTGGTGTGCAATAGTGCCAGCCAAATTTTTCACCAAAATGGATTTTGGGATAATCATTCATTCTCCGCATGAGCGCCTTTTGCCAGCGATAATTGCGAAAGAATAATGGCCTGTAATTTAAAATTTCCGATACAAAATCATCGACAGTGGCTTTCGAAAGCGTAAGTTGGTTCCAGTCCAATCTAAAGAGTCCAGCGACATTTGCCTTTTGTAGAGTATCGAAATATTGCGCTATATAACGGATTAACACTGCCGGTAAGCCGGGATGAAATCCGCAATCCGTGATAAAACAAAGACCTTGTTTTTCAATTTCGAAACAATTGGATTTTAACACCGCCAATTTTTTCGCCGAGGATAGATGAATATCCAGGTAATCAATGTTTGCTGCCAGCGCTGCGGAAATAACCGTTTGTGTATATTGCGTGGTGCTGGAAGCGTCGATAACCACATCGGCGCTTTTGAAAAACCGTTTCAGATTGTTAAAGTTTGCTGCATCTAATTGAATTCCGGTTACCCGATTCTCTTCGAACGTTTCGTTGAGCACCGTTGCCGCTTTATAGGCTTTATTAAAATTGCGCCCGGCCAGTACCAGATTGACGGCTGTTTCCCGAAGCAAAAGCCACGCTAATGCAAAACCGGTATTGCCGTACCCCCCGAGTATTAGAAAAGTCTTCTCTTTCATTTTTCGTACCTCTTTTTAAATAAAACAAAAGACTTGCCAGGAGATTAGGTCTCAACGTAATCTGCTACAAAACAAATAGTTAGGGTTGCCTTTTACACAAAAATCAAACCAAAATAGAAGCCACAATCGAGCGCACTGGAATTAATCAATTATTTATAACTCTTATAAAATCAACTGGTTCGATGGCAATCGATAACTGATGCACAGGAAATAATGTGGCATATTTTTTATCACAATACTGCTTTTTTAACCTATCCCTTCAGTTCCTGTTAGATTCAATTTCCAAATCTTCCGGTATTTCCTCATCGGTTTCATCAGATTCTTCCAATTCCTGTTCTATTATCTTGTTAATTTCTTTTATGGCTTCTTTTTCCTGCTGCTTATTTGTAATGGCCGTTTGTTCAAGCTCAACCGGGGTCGAGATATCCGTTTTTGAGCACCCATTCAAAAAAAGACCAAAAACAATGAATATAACAACAATGAATCGTGCCATGATTTTTCTCCTTTCATTATTTGCTCATCTAAATGCCTGTAGAATGAGAATTTAACCAGTATCAAAAGAATTTTAGTGGACGGAGAATTTCAGAATCTTCGGCTTCACTAATTTTTCAAAATCTTTAAAAGCCAATCTCATCAATTCCGAATGGGACCCGGCATAAAAGGCAATCTCTTCATCATCTGTTAGACTTTCCGCAACAAAAACATCCATTTCATAGAGGTTTCCGAATGGCGGCATGGCGCCGGTTTCGCAGCCGGGGAAGCGGTATTTGAATTCCTGTTCGTTAGCAAGTTCGACTACTTTTGCGCCGGTAACTTCTTTCAAAAGCTGAAAGTCCACCCTGTAAGAAGCGGGTAATACTGCCATCGCCATTTTGCCATCGATGTTTACCATGACGGTTTTTGCTAACTCTTTTCCTGGGATATGAAAAAGTGCTGCGGGTTCCTGGGC
>CAXHHS010000034.1:0-17438 GCA_964015645.1 uncultured bacterium | reverse complement strand
AAAATCACGCGGCTGCGGTCGGAAAAACTCTTTTCCGACACTGCTGGCATCACCATTATACCCGTGGCACTGGGCGCATTTCTGATCGTAAATCGCTTTCCCCGCCGCCTGCTGAGCTTCGGTGCCCAAAACGGCTTCTTGAGCGTTTAGCATACTTGCTACCGTAAATAATCCGATTAGTGTAATATGTATCAACTTCATTATCGATAAACCCTCAGTTAGAAAGTAGGTAATTTGGCAGTAGGCAAAAACCGTTTGTTGCCTATTGCATACTGCCTACTGTTTTTAGTGAATCTCCTCTTTCGCCCGCGGTTGATGCCCGGTAAATTCGTACATAAACAAAATCACATCCCAAATTTCTTCTTCCGAAAGGAATTTTTCCCAGGCTGGCATAGCGGAGAGCCAGGGCGTGGATTCTTCCGGTAACCCCGGTGCGCCTTTCGCCACTCGCCAGAAAATATAGGTTTCCTGCAACATAGCGATGGTTGTAGGATCCTGAAAGTTTGCCGGAATCGGATCGAAGGCATGAGCAAAAATACCTTTGCCAGCCATATCATCGCCGTGGCAATAGACACAATTTTGATAATAGATCTTGCGGCCATTTTCCACATGCCGGGCAAATGCCGCCGGATCGGTTTCCTTTAATGCGCGGTAAGGGTTTTCGCCATTGACCAGGTCAATCTTTTTTCCTTTAAAGGTAATTTCCGTTGGCGGCGGAGGATGGATGGTGCGGGAAGATAAGGGCGGTTGTGGTTGTTGGGTCATCCCGACGTAAACATCATACGCCATAAGCAGCGGCAAGCCGGCTACGAGTAATATCAGAAAAACGGTATACTGGGGCGCAGCGATAAATTTAATGATCGAGTTTTTTGCCGCCTCCAAATAACCGGTACTGGCGGAAAGGTATGCCAGCAGGGCAATGGTAATAATGCCCATAAACATTCCGACAATGGAAGATGGCAGCGGAGGATTTACGCCCCATTTGAGCGCCGCCCAGAGTGCGAACCACCAAACAATCATCCAACCGATGATGTTTAGTTTCACAAATCTTAATGCAATTAAAACCAGGGCAATTGGCCCGATGACGAGTAGATTCATTTGCCCCCCTTCAACGATGCTAAGTATTCAACTAATTTTTTTAATTCACCGGATGTTACTTTTTCGTAAAAACCGTTAGCATTGAGCATTGCTGCCATTACACCACCGGCAAAGCCTTCGGTTATGATTACATCCGGTTCTAAAATCGATTCATAAATTTCCGCATTCGAAAGACGGCTGCCAACATCATATAAACTTGGGCCAGCTAATTGTGTGGGATCGTCCACGTTATGGCAGGTTTGGCAGGCATAGGTTTGAAAAACGGCTTCGCCGCTTAAGTTTGACGGCGTGCCAGAAGCAGTTGTTGCAACCGCAGCCGGTGCTGCTGCCGGTTCCGCTCCCTGCCATTTCAACTCAGTCGCCATTGTCACAGTTGGTGTGCTGCCCTGGGCTTGTAAATAAGCGATTACTGTCAGAATTTCCTGGTCTGTTAATGAGATGGGCGGTTTGTTAATGCTGGGCATTCCCGCCGCATACCCTTCTACGATAAAAGTATTCGGTTCATATAAAGATTCCGCCAGGTATTCCACATCACTATAGCCATCGATCCGGCTGGCGGCCACTGCCCCGGCATTGTTTAATTCCGGAAATCGCCCGCCCGGTAAACCGTGACAGGTTTGGCAAGTTCCTTTACCATTCACAAGCTGTTCACCGATTTCTACCATTTCATCTGTCGTTAAATCGGCGGATAAAACCAGCTCTTTGGGTGGATGGGTTTCTTTCTGTGGTACTTGCTGGCCGACATACCAATAGAACAATGTGGTTAAGAGCGTAAAAATAAAAATCATCATGGCATTTTTCATGTTCCGGCCTCCTTCGCAAGCATTTCATCGGAAACAGCTTCCGGTTCCGTCTCCGTTGTTTTTTTGCCGGAAAGGCCGGAGAGCCAGAAGACAATCGCGATAAAGGTAAAGAAAATAATTACCGTAACCGAAACCACGCTGGCGGCAAATCCGAGTGTGGGGGTAAATGCCTCCGGTGAAGTGTCGCGCATTACGCCGTAGACATGCCAGTGCTGGCGCAAACCGGCGCGAACGTATCCCATCAACCCCATCAACCAGGTAAAAGTGATGGCCAGGAAAAAAAGTGCATACTGCGCGCGAGGTTTAATTTTGCCCCATTTGATTTCCCCGACATCCGGCGCGCCTTTAAACAGGTAGATGTCAATCGCCATCACGGAAATTAATGTGGAAAGCACCGTTAACACCTGGTAAACGGAGAAGCCGATGCGAATGGAGGCTTCTACAAAATAACCGTAGACGCCAAAAAAGACCACTACGAAAATCGCCGAGATAAAAATGATCATCTGCCCCAATTTACCCCGGTTTTGAAACGCCATTAGAGATGCAACAACAATGACTACCCCATGCAACGCGCTAAGCGCCACACGATAAATTCGCGAGGCATCTTCGAACAACATGCCTTCGGTAACCACAAAAATCGCTGGCCAAATGGTTAAAAATACACTGATGGCCGTCACAACGCCAATCACAATTTTCGCTGTCGGGCCGTGGGTGGCGAAGGAAACCGGGTCTCCTTTACTAGCACGCTTGTAAAACAAGAAGCTAATGAAGGTGGTTAAAATAAGAATGTTGACTGCGGTGTTTTTGGCCGACATAACGCCCAAAACCCCTAGCATTGGATGGTGCGCCCCACCCATTGCGCGGGCTTCCTCTACCGATGCCACCAGGGAGTGCGGCGTTGCCCAAACGATAAAACAAACCGTAATCGACGCTAGCAAATACTTAATAAATTTGCGAAATCGTTCCCCGCCTTCGATGCGCTCCATTCCCAGCCAGAGATAATAATTGGCGCCGAGAAAAAGATTCCCGATCAACACCGCCTGTATGATGAAGAGCCAGGAGAAAGTTCCTCCCATTAATACAATACCGAGCGTTTGGGAATAAGCGTAAATTTCTTTCCCTAACCAGTATCCGGCAAACGGCAGCGGTAAAAATGCCGCAATTGCCACAAAGTTGCCAATGTAACCCATCCAATCGTAATGGGCGCGTTCCGCATCGGTTTTGGCACCGAGGAATTTAAAAGCGCCGTAAGCTGCTGCAATCGAGCCGCCAAAGGCAACGTTTGCAATTAAGCGGTGAATGTTAATCGGCATCCAGGTATAGTTCCAGATGGCATCCCAGGTGCTGATTAACGCCCCGGTTTCCGTAACGCCATTGGGCGAATTCATGAACGTTAACCAGGCGTTGGCGATAAACATGATTGCAGTTCCGACAATGTTCAGACCAATTCCTAATCCCAGGTGAACCCCAGGAGAAAATTTCCCCCAGCCGTAGTAATAGGCGTAAAGAAACCCGGCCTCCGCAAAAAACAACAACACGTATGGCAAAAAGGTGGGCGTAAAAACCGCCATCAAATAGGTTGTTAGCTTCGGATAATAAATGATTAGCATAAAGGTGAGCAGCGCGCCCAGCGTGGCGGTAAAAGAAAAGGATGTGGAAAGCAGCTTGGTGAATTCGTAAGCGAGGTCATCGAATCGTTTATCGCCGGTTCTGAAACCGATAAATTCGATAATCACTGCGAACATTGGTACTGCTAACACAAATGCCGCGAACATCAGGTGTAATTGGGCAACCATCCAAACTGCCACCCGGCTTCCGATAATGGGGAAGGAACGGTATTCCACATCTTGCGCCGAATCCACATCCGGCCCTAACTCCGGCGGTCCTGCCAAATCCTGCGCCACGCCCCAATCTTCTACAAGATTATCCAGGTTGATATACAGCAGCACAAGAACAACAAGAGCGATCAGATAAAATGGTAACTTTCTTGACCTCATAAGCTCCGGTTTCCTTTGGTGTAATTAGCTTAAGGTGTATTTCGAGTTATCTATGTTTTTGGAAAAAAGTATTCGATCCCGGGAATTCACCCGGTAATTATTGGCTCTGTTTTAAAGTGTTTTTGGAGAAGACTCACTCCCGGGGGAAAATGTATTGAAGCATCTGATAGGAGCTGTTCCTGACATTCGTATTAAGTATCTCTCGGTTAAAAATAGTTTGATCGGCTTATCTCCGCTCAACGGCATTTTCTTTGTTAGATACATCACAATCTCAAAAGATTGGGCAAAATATAACCAATCGAGAAAAAACTGGCAAAGGGGAATTTTTTTTGTTTGAATTAAAACCGCAACAGCTCTCGCACTTTTTCCGGCAAGCGTTCCTTTGGCCAATAAATCTGCTTTTCCAACTGCGGGTTGAAAGGGATAGGTGTATCGAGAGAGGCAAGGCGAGTGACAGGGGCATCGAGGTATTTAAAACCCGTTTCCGCAATAAACGCGGCAATTTCTGCCCCGATGCCGCCGGTTAAATTCGCTTCATGAAGAATAAGCGCGCGATTGGTCTTCTGGATGGTTTGCAGCACAGCAGGTTTATCCCAGGGAGTTAAGGAGCGTAAATCCAATACTTCAATTTCGATATTCTCTTTCGAAAGTTCTTCCGCCAGTTCCAATGCCCAATGCACGGCCAAACCGTAGGTAATAATTGATATATCACGACCGGATCGTTTGATATCCGCTTTGCCGATTTCGATGGTGTAAGGCATATCCGGCACCTCCGCCTTCATGCTGCGATAAAGCGCCTTGTGTTCGAAAACCAGAACCGGGTTCGGATCATCAATCGCTGCCAGCAACAGGCCTTTGGCGTCGTACGGCGTGGATGGTGCGACCAGCTTTAACCCTGGCACGTGAAAAAACCAGGCTTCCGGATTTTGGGAATGAAACGGCCCGGCTCCTACCCCGCCGCCGGAGGGCAATCGCAGCGTAACATTTAGCGGAGAATTCCAGCGGTAATACGTTTTGGAAAGGTTGTTCACAATTTGATTAAACCCGCAAGAAACAAAATCGGCAAACTGCATTTCCACCACCGGTTTTAATCCCTCCAGCGCCAATCCCATTGCCGCACCAATCGCGGCAGATTCAATAATCGGGGTATTGCGCACCCGCGTTTTGCCAAACTGCTCTACAAATCCTTGCGTAATTTTAAATACCCCACCGTATTCGGCAATATCCTGCCCCATAATCAAAACGCTATCATCCGATTCCATTTTTTGCCGCAGGCCCTCACTGATGGCATCGATGTAGCGCTTCGTTGATTCCATTCCGTTTGTTGATATTGTTTTTACGGAAGCTGGCGCAAAAACGCCAGCGACTTCATTTTCGATTGTGCTGCTCGGCAGCGGGGCGTTTAAGGCATCTTCAATAGCATTTTCGATGGTGCGGGATAAATTGGTCTCAATATCAATCTGAATCGTTTCTGTCAAAATCTTTTTATGTTTGAGATCAGCTTCAAACCTGGCAATAGGATCGCGTTTTTGCCATTCGTCAAATAGCGTTTTTGGCACGTATTTGGTGCCGGAAGCTTCTTCGTGGCCTCTCATGCGGAAGGTCATGGCTTCAATTAACGTTGGGCCTTCGCCGCTGCGGGCTTTCTCCGCGGCGTAACGGATGGTTCTATAAACCTCTCCCACATCATTGCCATCGATGTGCAATCCTTCAATGCCGTAGCCAATCGCTCGGTCTGCCAGCCGTTTGCAGACAAATTGCTCGCTGACCGGTGTGGACAATCCGTAACCATTATTTTCGATCAAAAAAATGACCGGTAGCCGCCACACTGCCGCTAAATTCAATGCTTCATGAAAATCGCCTTCACTGGTAGCACCGTCCCCGGTAAACGCTAACGCAATTCGCTGTTGATTTTTTAACTGAAATGCAGTGGCAAAACCGGCAGCAACCGGCAGCATCGCCGCAAGATGGGAGATCATTCCGACAATATGATATTCCGGTGCGCCGAAGTGAAAGGAACGATCACGGCTTTTGGTAAAGCCACCATCTTTTCCCATCAATTGGCGAAAGAGACGCTTTAAGTCCACTCCACGAGTCGTAAACACACCGAGATTGCGGTGCATAGGAAGAATTACATCATCCGAATTTAAGGCGGATGTTGCGCCCACGCTAATCGCCTCCTGACCGATCCCGGAAAACCATTTCGAGAGTCGCCCCTGCCGCAACAGCGCCAGCATTCGCTCTTCAATCATTCGCGGCAGGCGGAGGTGGGAATACAGTTCAAGAAGTTGTTGTTTAGTAAGTTCGGTTGTTTGTTTTTTTGTCGAAGTTTCCATTTGATTACAATTCCGCTTTCGGTATAAGTTACCGGTTTGTTGTAGAGTTCATTATTCTTCTTCCGAAAAACCGCAAAATTTAAACAAACTACTAGCGACTTGCAAATCATTTACTTAAACAAAAATTGTATAAATAAAGAATCCGATAGATTTATTTGTATAAAATGCTTAAGATCATTACCTTTATAGTATCAATAATTCTATTTCGCAATTTTAAAGGGGAAAAAGGCATCGCGATCATCGGAACGTTAATCAAACTTTATCATCTCATAAAAATGCTCACCAGGCGTTTGATCACTTCCCAAAACCTCATAGCGTGTTTTTAAATGGCTTCAAGAACTCGTTTCTCACATTAGTATATGTTAGTGCATGCCATTATAATTAATGTAGTTATTGAACTTTGAAATGTTAAATCAAAACATAGAATAGGAGATTTTATGCAGAAGCTTCGGATTGGAGTTCTCGATCTCGTTACGAAAGCGCCCACCCGCGCTCTCTGGGCACGTGCGATGAATGCGAACCTTGCCAGTATTATGCCGCAAGTGGTTGCCACCTGGTGCGAACAAGAAGGCCATGATGTTAATTTAGTGTGTTATACCGGTTTCGAAGATTTGGAAACGGTACTGCCGGAAGATGTGGATATCATTTTTATCGGTTCATTTACCCAGGCGGCACAGCTTTCTTATGCCCTTAGCAATAAGTTTCGAAAAAATGGCGCCATTACGGTTCTTGGCGGGCCACACGCTCGGTGTTACCCGCAGGATGCCCAAAAATATTTTGATTACGTGCTGGGATTTACCGATAAAGAAGTGATTCGAGATGTGTTGCAGGATTGCTCCCAATATCGTCCAATTGGGCGCTACATTAGTGCAAGCCAGCAGCCGCGATCGCTGCCCGGGGCACAGGAACGCTGGAAGTTTATCGAACAAACGCTGGAAAAAGCGCCGTTTTTAAAGTTAGTTCCGATGATTGGCAGTATGGGGTGCCCTTATACGTGCAGTTTTTGTATTGATTCGGTTGTGCCTTACCAGCCGCTGGAATTCGAGCTTATCAAAGAAGACCTGCGGTTTATTTTGACGAAATATAAACGTCCGCGCGTTGGCTGGCACGATCCTAATTTCGGCATCCGGTTTGATGACTATATGAATGCCATTGAAGAAGCGGTGCCGCCCGACAGCATCGATTTTATTGCAGAAAGCAGCCTTTCCCTGCTTTCCGAACCGCATTTGAAGCGTTTAAGGCGTAACGGGTTTAAAGCGATCCTGCCGGGCATCGAATCCTGGTACGACCTGGGAAATAAATCAAAAACCGGCAGTAAACAGGGGATGGTAAAACTCCAAAAAGTATCTGACCAGGTAAACATGATTTTAGAATATGCGCCGTACGTGCAGACCAATTTTGTGTTAGGTTTGGACAGCGATGAAGGCACCGAGCCATTTGAACTCACCAAAAAATTTGTCGATATGACGCCGGGGGCATTCCCGGGATATTCGCTGCTATCCGCATTTGGGCAGGCTGCGCCGCTCAATCTCGGTTACCAGCGCGATGGCCGGGTAATTCCATTTCCATTTCACTTTCTCAATAACAATCATGCAATGAATGTAAAGCCGATGCATTATTCCTGGCCGGAGTTTTACGATCATGTTATCGATTTGACATCGTATACATTTTCCTGGAAAGCGATTAAAAATCGTTTCCGGGCGTCGGATGTCAGAATTCCGAAGTGGTTGAACTTTGTGCGGGCAATTTCATCGGAGGGATTCGGAAGATTAAAATACTATCGCGAGGTGCGCCGCCGCTTGGATGAGGATAGACCTTTTCGGGCTTATTTTGAAAGAGAAACCACGGAATTACCGCAATTTTTTATCGATCGAATTAAAAACGACCTTGGCCCGATGTGGGATTGGCTGCCCGAAGGAGCAATTTATCACGATCCCAACGCCTATTTGAAAGCCGAGCAAGAAAAAGAAAGTATTGCCTCCGCGGTGTAATATACTTAAACTGGAAACAGTTGCATTTAGCATTTTATCCAGGGGTGTCTTCTCGACGCCCCTGGTTATATACCCTGCTAATCGTTTTGTAGTTGTTAATAAAATTAAAAGATTTTAAGCCCACAAAATAATATTCCATTGCAGTCTTTTCGATTTGCTAATATATTGATTTCTGAAATAATTTTTATAAAAGATATCAATATGAATGCAGCAGGGTTAGAAAGAAGTATTCAGGAAATTTGGGCGCTTTTTAAAGAAACCGATCAGCGTTTTAAAAAGTCTCAAGAAGACTTCGACCGGCGTCTTAAAAAGTCTCAGGAAGATTTCGACTGGCGTCTTAAAAAGTCGCAAGAAGATTTTGATCGCCGCTCCCGGGAGGCGGATCGCGAAATTGCTGAAGTGAGGAAAGCAATCGGCGATTTAGGCGGCAAATGGGGACGATTTGTTGAAGGAGTGGTTGCACCGGGAGTGGAACGATTGTTCCTGGAAAGAGGAATTGTGTTAAACCGTACCCACCCACGAGTGAAAGCGCATAACAATGGCCAACGTATGGAGATTGACCTTTTAGCGCATAACGGCGATGTTGCGGTACTGGTAGAAGTCAAAAGCACTCTCTCCGTAAATGATGTAAAAGTGCATTTGCAGCAATTAGCCGATTTTAAAACCTTTTTCCCGGAGTATGCCGACCGAAAACTGTATGGTGCGGTGGCCGGCATTGTGATTGAGGAAGGCGCCGATCGTTTTGCTTATCAACAAGAATTATTTGTAATTGCCCAAAGCGGAGAGACAGTTATTCTGTTGAATGATGAGAAATTCCAACCTAAAATTTGGTAACCAAAACCCTTCATGCGAGAAACTCTAAAATACCTTCTCCCTTACCTTCGTTGCTACAAATGGAAATACATTTTCGGGGCTTTTTTTCTGTTATTTATGAACGCCTTCCGAATTACCAACCCCAAAGTTGTACAGCACGCCATCGATTATTTAAAAACAGCATTTGCCCTGGATCAATTGGCGATGTTCGCCGGGTTAATTATTTTGGTAGCGGCTTGCGAAGGTGTATTTTCTTTTTTGATGCGCAAGAGTATGATCGTCGCTTCGCGGGAAGTAGAGAACGATTTGCGCAATGATTTTTTCGAAAAGCTGTCCGAGCTGCCACCGTCGTTTTACCAAAAAATGCCCACCGGGGACATTATGTCGCGCGCCACGAACGATCTTACCGCGGTGCGCATGTTTTTAGGACCGGGAATCGCTTATTCCACCAATACGATATTTGCCTTTTTCTTCGTTATCCCGATGATGATTTACATCAGCCCTCGCCTGACGTTGTTTGCCCTGGCTCCCTTTCCAATTGTTGCAATTATGGTAAATCGATTTGGGAAAGCGATTTACAAACGGTTCGAAAAAATCCAGGCGCAGCTTTCTACGCTCAGCACCAGGGCGCAGGAAAATCTCTCCGGCAATACCATTATTAAATGGTTTGCCCGGGAAGATCATGAGGTAGAACAATTCCGAAACGACAATCATGAATATATGGTGCGGAACATCAGCTTTGTAAAAGTGCAGGCGGCATTTCACCCCTCGCTGGCGCTAACGGTCGGGATTGCCATTGCGCTAATTATTTTGATTGGCGGTGGAGAGGTGATCAGCGGCGCTATTTCGCTGGGCGAATTTGCGGCGTTTATGATGTATGCCAATATTCTTATCTGGCCCTTTATTGCATTGGGTTGGGTTATCGGGATATTTCAGCAGGGGGCCGCTTCTTTAAAACGAATGCGAACGGTGTTCGACGCAACGTCCGAAATTGCAGAGCCGCCAAACGCTCTCTCCTCGGCGGATTTTCGGGGAGAAATCGCCTTCAACAACCTCTCGTTCGAATACGAAACCGGGCAGCCGGTTTTACAAAACATCGATTTGCATATTCCGGCCAATCATACCGTTGGCGTCATTGGCCCCACTGGTTCCGGGAAAAGCACCCTAATTAAACTAATTCCCCATCTCTATAAATTGCCGGATAGCGTGTTGTCGTTTGATGGCGTCGATATTAACCGTTTTTCAATCGAATACCTCCGCAAGCAAATTGGCTACGTGCCGCAGGAGACATTTTTGTTCTCTGCAACCATTCGCGAAAATATCGCCTACGGCTGCCCCAATGCCGCGCAAGAAGAAATTGAATGGGCTGCCAATTTAGCCGATATTCACGAGCAGGTAATGGAATTCCCCGATGGATATGACGCTGTATTAGGCGAAAAAGGCATCAACCTCAGCGGCGGCCAAAAACAGCGGGTAGCAATTGCCCGCGCCATTTTACGCAAGCCCAAAATTCTCATTCTCGATGACGCATTTTCCGCCCTCGATACTCAAACAGAAGACCGCATTCTGAACGGTTTAAAAACATTTTTCCCGGATCGAACCGTTATTCTCGTATCGCACCGCGTTTCCACCTTGCAGAATGCCGATTTTATTATCGTTTTGGAAGATGGCAAAATTACCGAACAAGGCACCCACGAAACCCTAATTCAACTCGGCGGACTGTACACCTGGATTCACGAAAAGCAATTGTTGGAAGAAGAATTGGAAAGTGTGGAATAAGGCGGAGTGGTTAAGTAACGTGAACTCACGAACACCTGGGCACTTGAATACTAAAACACGATAGTTTGAATTGGAGAAAATAAATGCTAAGCGGTAAAGAAAAACGTGCGCTGCGAGCGCAGGGCAATCAACTAAAAGCGGAACTATGGGTCGGAAAAGAAGGTATTTCCGACGGAACATTAAAAACGCTCGACAACTCCTTTAATACCAAAGAGTTGGTGAAAGTAAAATTACAAGAAAGCTGCCCCCTGGATAAGCGCGAAGCCGCCGATATTTTAGCGCGGAAAGGCCACGCCGAACTGGTGCAAATTATTGGCAATACAATTTTACTATACCGTCCCCTTCCTGATAAAGATTAGGCTTTCGCCTTTTTATATTTGCCCGAAATTTTGTTGATTTTTCTACACTTAGAGAAACTCTTGAATATTTAATTTTGTGAGGAACCGCTTTAATGGCATACTGGATCGCTTTTATCATCTATAGCGTATCTGTTGTCGCGATAGGTTTTTATTTTTATTGCAAGAAAAAAAGCGAAACCCTGGCAGATACGCAAAGCTTCTGGGCTGCGAATAAAACGCTCTCCGGCTGGTCGAGCGGCCTGTCCATTTCCGCCAGTATGATGTCTATTAGCTGGTCTTGTGTGTATGGCGTCCAATTATTTTACTGGTACGGCGTTGGCGCGGCCTGGCTGCTGATTATTCCCTGGCTTTTAACAATGCTGGGGTTCTACATCTTTGCCCCATTATTTAGAAAAATGGAGGCGTTTTCCCAACCGGAATTATTAGCAAAGCGCTTCGGCAGCCGTAGCCGGCAACTGCTGGCACCGGCGTTGATCTTTGTTTTCATTGTCTGGGCCGGGGCGGAAATTTGGGCCGCCGGGAAAAACATCGCCCCCTTTTTAGACATCTCTGAAAATACCACTATTTTTTTGATTGCCTTAGTCGTTGCGCTCTACAGCTACACCGGTGGATTTGAAGCAGTCGTTTCTACTGACAAAATCCAATTTGCCCTTGTTGCACTTTTTATTACGATTATGGCTATTGTTGGCTTTAGCGCAGCAACCGCAGATCCCTCCGCCATAACATTATCGGCAGCGACCTTTACGGCGCCAAAGGCATTGCCGGAAGCACCGTGGTATGTTTCCCCCGGCATTGCCTTAATTGCGCTCACCTTTTTCGCTTACCTGCCGGGCTGGATTGTGGAAACCGATATCTGGATTCGCTTGCAAGCTGCCCGCAGTAACAGGGAAGCGCGTAAAGGTATTTTACTTGCTTCGGTGAATTCGCTGGTATTTGTAGGATTTTTGCCAATGGTGGTAGGATTAAGCGCTCTCATTTTATACCCGCCAATTGCCGACCAGGCGCCGCCGCACCTGGAAGACGGCGCGTTAATTTTCAGCGCCCTAATGCAGGATTTTACCCCCGCCTGGCTAAGCGTTTTGTTGGGAATTGGTCTCGTCGCCGCGGCGATGTCCACCGTCGCGACCTGCGGAAATGTAGTTGCGCTTTCTATCTCTTACGATCTATTGGAGCCGCACCTCAAACAAAAATGGCCGCCCGCCAAATTAAATACGCTCGCCAGGTGGATATCCGTTGCCGCCATTTTCCTGGCCTATCTTTACGCATTATTTACCGATTCATTGTGGGATATCTTTTACCTCTCTTCGGGCATTTTAACCACCACAATCTTCCTGCCGGTGATTGCAGTGTTTTTGCCAGGCTCGACATCGCGACAGGTCAACCTCTCCGTTGTCTGCGGATTTTTGGGAACACTGGTATTTTATTACCTGGAATCCCGCGGGTATTTGCAATCGCTGGAACCCCAATGGTTCGCGGATACCCAGGTTGGGTACATTCTGCTTGGCTTTTTGTGTGGTGTGGGAGGGTTTACCTGCGGAAAATTTTTGAAGTGAAGCAAACTTAGATAATGTTTCATTGTTACATTGCTGTTTTTCGCGAAATGAACAATGAAACAATTTAGCAATGTAGCAATTCTTTGATTCCCCTCTCAATTCTGATAAAAAACACCAAAATGCAACGTGAGTACTAGTTTTTGCAACACCAGTACTAGGCACCGGGTGTCTCTGTTAAGTATATTTTTCCTGCGAAGTCGAGAGTTGATAATTTGAAAGCTCCGGATCATATTGAAAACGACTTCCATATATTTTTTACCCCGCCAGGAAAGGCACTTCCTAACTGAATTCTGATTCGCTAACCGAGAGAGCGATCCACAGATCGCATTGGGTTATTAACTCTGTCATGTTCTATAAATCCGTCTCACGGATCATGTAACCGGAATAATATGCCGGTTTCGATTTTCGAGAAAGGAGGCGCTTTATGGGTCCCTAATCGATACTCCAGAACGGCGTTGCGGAGGTTTGGCTAAAAATTCGCTATTGCGGATTTGGTGTTGCAAATCCTGCAAACAACGGATAACCAACAACGGATAACTAACAAAAGAGGAGAGATGATCATGAAAACCATGATACTCAAATACAAATTCTTTAAAAGCAGCCTGTTCGGCGCCCTGCTGGCGCTGACGGCGTTAGTGATGTGGCATTTACCATCGCAACAACCGGGAGGGCTGCCCCATGCTTTTAGTGCAGCCAGCCTGGCGGCGGATACCCAGCAACCGCAGCAAGTAGCCGGTTCCATCGAGGGAACTTACGGTGTTGATAAAAACGGATCGGCCACTTATACTATTCCCATAGACATACCCCCGGGCCGTAATCACGTGCAGCCCAAACTTTCCATTGTTTACAACAGCGGCGCCGGCAATGGGCTGTTAGGGCAGGGGTTCCAGATCAATGGCCTTTCCGCTATTGCCCGCTGCCCGGCGGAAAAAGCGCTGGATAATTTTACCGGCACGGTTAATTTCGACCAGAACGACCGCTTCTGCCTCGATGGGGAACGGCTGATTGCGGTGAAAGATGCCAGCGGTGCTGGCTTAACTACAATAGCGGCGCAAAATACGGCTTACGGGCAAAACGGAACCACTTATTTTACCCGCCACCAAACCTGGAGCCGCATTGTCTCCTTTACTGCCAATGAGCAACAGGGGCCGGATTCGTTCCGGGTGACCACCAAAGACGGCTGGCTAATGAGCTATAATCAGCCGGTTAAGAATCCGAACCTCACTTCCCAGACCTGGCTGCTGGGGAAGGTCACGGATCTGAACGGCAATTACTACCTGATCAATTACGATATTGATCAAACAACCGGCGAAGCGCATCCCCTCAACATAAAATACACCGGCAACAATAGGGTTACCCCCTCGGCGCCGCCCCAGAACCAGGTGCAATTCCTCTATGGAGATCGCCCGGATTCCACCACCCATTATTCCGGAGGCATCGCGATCAAAGGCACAAAACGACTGTTAGAAATCCGATCCCTGAGCAACGGCCAGTGGACGAAGTTCTATCACTTTTCATATACAACCGATAACCCGACCGGGCGGAGCCTGTTAACTTCCATTAAAACCTTTGGCGCTGATGGAAATTGGCTGCCCCTCACCACCTTTACCTGGGAGCCGCAGGTTAAACCCTTTTCTAATAACCCCTTTACTGTAGAGACAAAGGACCTTGTGCCATCGCCCGCGCCCGCGGAACCGGGCGCGCCCACCCAACTCTACTGGTATGCGGCGGATGATGACAGCAAAAACCCTTCGGAAACGGATCCAACTGCCAGTGTGACCCAGGCCCTCCTGATCGACGTCAATGGGGATGGGCTTATGGATTATGTGCCGGTCAATAAGGGCACTTATGATATTGGTTTGGGAAATGGGGATGGGGCTTTCAATCAACGAACATTAAACCAACCCATCAGCCCATATTATCGGGATTATAATCTCGATAACCGTGTAAATTTCCAGGGCAAACGGGCCTCATTCCAGGATATCAATGGCGATGGATTGCCGGATATTGCAAACTTCACTTATTATCACGTCTATGATGGCAACGGATACAAAGACAGTAACGCAAAATTTGTTTACATCAATTCCGGGAATGGGTTTACAAAAAACACAACGTATTTTAACAATAGCGCTTTGCTAAACCACAAGATGTATCAAATTTCTGATTATGAATATTACGATCATCCTTTACTTGCGATTACCTGGGGGATATTGAGGGATATCAATGGAGATGGATTACCTGACTATATAACAAATGGTGTTAGCTCACCTGACTCTTTCTTGTTAGCAAATGGAAGTGGAAGCGGGTTTGAAGCTAATTGGTTAGGCCTGCCGGGGAGTATGGCTGAAGATCATAAATCAAATGCAGGCTACAAAGATCATTACCTTATAACAAAAGGCCTGTTGATGGATATCAATGGAGACGGGCTGCCCGACTTTACCAGTGCTAGTGGTTCAAACAAATCTTTTTATATAAACAATCTCCATCCGGCCCCCGGCACAGCAGTAGACAATTTCGTAACAGCAGCATACAATTTACCCGGGCCGGTCTTCCAGTTTTACAATAATGATGATGACGACCAACATTCCATACGCCTGGCCGAGCTGCTGGACATCAATGGTGACCGGTTGACCGATTATATAAAAAATGACGGCACTGTTTATCTGAACACCGGAAAAAGTTTTGTGTCAACAACGATGAATGTCGGTGAGACTAATCACATCAAGGATACCGATAACGGAAATCAAGCCAGTTATAAGTATCAGATCCTTCATGATTTCAATAATGATGGATTGCCGGATATACTCAAGCATCTTGCGGATGCTACTCATGCAAAATTAGCGCTAAATACCGGCAGCGGGTTTGCTGCCGACATTACCCTGCCAGTCCGTTACATAACCTTTGATTTCGAGAATAGTCAACGCCCGCGCGGGACATTGACGGATATCAATGGCGACGGCTTTACCGACATTGTCACATCCTATTATTATTGTGAAACCGATGACAATCCGGATGATGCCTATCGTAAAAATGACTGCGACAAGGGAAGTCATTCTTACGGCAGTAATACAGTGTATCTGCTGAAGTGGCCCCGAAATGTCATCCGCAGGATTGACAACGGGCTGGGCCGCACCCATTCCATTGGTTATAAGCCTCTGGCTGCTGCAGACTATAACAAATACCCCTCCAGGGCGGAAACACACGATACTTATCCGGTGCAATACATTCGGAATTCGCGCTACGTGGTTGACGCGGATACGGTGACCGACGGCCGCGGGAATTCCTATAGTAAATCTTATCGATATGGCGGGGGCCGCATCAACATACAGGAACCTCGTTCGGATCGCTGGCAGGGTTTCTTTTATAAAGAGGAGGTGGTTAATCAAGACGCCCAAACTGATCAATATACCTTTACTTATTATCACCAGGGTAGGGATAATTCTGCCCTCACCGGGCATATCGACTCAGTGATAACGTATTCAGTTAGTGGATTTTCGCCTAATCCGGCGATTACGCGAAAACTGCACAAAACCTGGTACAATTACCAGGTCGATACCCCGTTCCCCAATGTATATGCGGTGCAGAAAACCGCCGAGCACAATGATAATTATATTGGGGGCGTGCTTACCTTCACTTCCTCTAAAACCTATACTTATGATGATTACGGCAACGCCACCACTATAGCCGATTCCGCCAATGTGGATATTCCGGAAGAAACGGTGTTCACCCACTATAAGTATAAAAACGATGTCGATAATTGGCGGCTGGGTTACGAGACCGCTAAAAAAGTAACCGGCTCCTCCACACCCTACTGGAATGCCTGGAATGCAGCCACGGATTTAAGCTGGGATTCCACCACCTACGATAACCGGATGAACGTTCTGAGCCGGAAGCGCTATAACGCCGGCGTGCTCGGCAGTTGGGTGGGTTCCACCTTCGGGTACGATAGTTATGGCAACCTCACTTCTATCACCGACGCCCGGGGGTCTACCGCGACGATTGCCTACGACGATGATAACCACATCTTTATCGCCAGCAAAACCGCCTCCACAGGCGGGGGACAACAATTAACCACGAGTTTCGACTACGATCCGCGTTTCGGCGCGCTGCGGTCGCAAACCGATGCCAATGGCGTTACGCTCTACTACGATCTGGACGGTTTTGGGCGAACCACGGCGATGTGGGGCTATTTGGGGCCGGATTCGCTGGTGAAATTAGCCGCTTATGATCTGGCGCTAACCCCCGGCGGCGGTACCCAATTTACCAGGCACCAGCCGGTATGGACAAATGCAGCTGATTATCAAAATTGGAAAAAAGCGCCCGGGACAGTGATAACGATTTCGGGTAAAAAAGGGCTGACGCCGGCCCGCTGGCATACGGAAAAAGAATACCGCGATGCCCTGCAGCGGCTTTATAAAACTGAATCCAGCGGGCCGCAGGGCAATACGCTGGTTAAGGAAAAAGCATATAACCAGCAAGGCCGCCTGGCTCAGGAATCGATGCCTTATTTTACGGGTACTCCTCCTGTGTGGACCACTTTTTCCTATAATAGCGATGGTTTGATGGATACTACCATCGTCGATCCCGGCGGCAGCAGCCAAAAGAAGACCGTTACGGAGTATCACCCCTACCATGATAACAGGGACACCCTTCATGCCGTATCCCTGTCTCTTATACACATCTCCGAGCCCACGAGACTCCATTGCATC
>CAXHHS010000033.1:0-17480 GCA_964015645.1 uncultured bacterium | reverse complement strand
GGACCTTTAATCGCAATTTGGGCGTTTATTATGAAATTTGGAAAGCGGATTCTTCAAACTCGATTCCACTTGCTATCGAACTCCTTGATGCGAAGGAAGGTAATACGCTCTTTTCGCTGGATACAGTGCTGGCAAATAATTCAAGAAAACAATCCCTGGAAATAACCATTCCCACAAAATCGTTAAAGGAAGGCCGTTATCGCCTTCAAACTATTTATAAAACCGGCAGCGATTCTTCTCGTAAAATCATCCCCTTTGACCTTGTTTGGTTTGATAAACCGGTTAGCTTGTGGGATTTACAATTGTCAATAAACCCGCTCCGCTATATTATCGAAGAAGAGGAATTTAAATATCTAACAAAGGGTAATAAAGAAACCCAACAAAAGAAATTAACCCAATTTTGGAAAGATAAAGATCCTACCCCGGAAACCACCTACAACGAACTCCAAAAAGAGTTTTACACCCGTGTCGATTCCACGCTAATGCGATTTTCTAACAAAAGACGCCTGGGCTGGAGAACCGATTTAGGGAAAATCTACATCTCCATGGGGCCTCCGGATAAAATAGAAGACCACAGCCTTGACCCCGCTCAACCGCACTTGAAGTGGATTTACAAAACCGAAGGCAAGCGCTTGACCTACATCTTCCGCGCAGTAGATGGTCGTAAAGAGTATGAGCTGGTTGATGCCGAAGAAAGCAGTTTATAAAAGGATAAAGGTTGAAAATTTTATTCTTCAACCTGTTGTTAACTCTTTGTTTATGTTGAAATTCTGAATGGCAATCACACCGAAACAAAAAGTAAAAATTGGCATCCTTGGCGTTGGCCATTTGGGCCGCCTTCATGCAATGCAGTTAAAACAGGTTGCAGAAGCAGAATGTGTTGGCATTTACGATGTTAACACCAACCGCTTAACGGAAATAGGGCAAGAATTCAATATCCCGGTTTTCGAAGATTTTTCTCAATTGTTAGCGGCAGTGGATGCGCTGAGTATTGTTACGCCTACCACATTTCATTTCGAATATGCCAAACAAGCATTGCAAGCCGGGCGGCATATTTTCATCGAAAAACCGATGACCGAAACGTTAGAGCAAGCGGATGAATTGATTGCGCTGAACCGGGAAAAGAACCTCAAGATTCAAATTGGGCATATTGAACGATTTAACCCGGCGATTATGGCCCTGGAGCCGCTTAAGATAAACCCGTTATTTGTGGAAGCGCATCGTATGGCCAATTTTAATCCCCGCGGAACCGATGTAGCGGTGGTGATGGATTTGATGATCCACGATATCGATCTCATCCTCAGCTTCGTTAAAAGCCCGGTTAAGGAAGTGCACGCCAGCGGTGTTTCCATCATTTCTCCGACGGAAGATATTGCGAACTGTCGTTTATTGTTCGAAAACGGTTGTGTTGCCAACGTAACCGCCAGCCGGATTTCAGTTCGAAAAATGCGTAAAATGCGTTTTTTTCAACCAAATGCTTATATTTCCGTGGATTTTTTAGAAGGGCTTTCGGAGGTTTATTATATTGACAATGACGATTTCCAACCATCAAAAGAAAATTTGGCATTTTCCCTGGGGCAAATTGAGCAGGGAGCGAACAGCAAAGACATTCGCTACACCCGATTGGAAAAAGCGGATATTAACCCGCTTCGGTTTGAGCTTCAACAATTTTGTAACGCTATTTTAGAAGATAAATCTCCACCTGTAACCGCAGAAGATGGCCGTCGCGCGCTTCGTATTGCAAAGCTGATTTTAAAGAGTATTGATGAACATACGGAAATTGCCAAAAAATATTGGCGTCTATAAAGTGTTTACCTGTGTTATGATGTTTTTGTGTTTATCTTCTATGGGATTTAAGCAATCGTTTTATCTTTCATCATTTATCCTTGATCCCTTTTCCTGAATGAAATTAGGCCAATTCTTATTCCGACATCGCGGCGTTACGCCCTACCCCATCGTATTGATATTTGCATTATTTGCCGAACCTACGATTTCATCATTTATTGGCGGAAGTGTGATTATTGCAATTGGTGAAGCGCTTCGTATTTGGTGTGTCGCATATCTCGGCCCGGATTCTCGAAAGCTGGAAGTCCAGGTAAATCAATTAGTTACAGTTGGGCCGTATTCGATTGTGCGAAACCCGATTTACATCGGGAACATCATTCTCTATACCGGTACAACGGTTATTGCAAACTTGTGGATGCCTTATTTTTTACTATTTGCCTGGCTGTATTTCGGGTTTCAATATTATCACATCGTAAAGCTGGAAGAAAAAGAACTCAGTGAGGTATTTGGCGCATCTTTCTATGATTATTTACAACGCACGCCGCGATTTGTGCCGAATACTCTTTCTCCAATCCCTTCTGCTGCTCAACAACCGAACTACAAAGTTGCCTTGATTTCCGAAAAAAGCACCTTTCTTAGTATTGTAGGAATTTTGCTGCTTTTCGTTTTAAGAATGATATTTTGATTCAAATGTTTGATTAGCTTTCTTCCAAAACTCATTTCAAAGGTATATACTTTAACATATTAAGCAATTCAGCTTCATCACAAACCACAGCGATTAGTTCAATATCCCGAATAGCATCACCAATGGGCAATACTTGCGGTACAAAGATAACCCCGTGAAAATAGTTTCTTTTCTTTTGCATGTTGGCAGTAATTTTGAAAAAGTGTTTATCGTGGGTTAATAATACTCGTTGTAGTTCAGTAGATCGGCTTAACAGTGCCGGGTCTTTTAACCTGCTTGTGTTGTCTTCATAAGCTTTTATAATATCAAGGCCCCGATCCCGTAATCCGTTAACAATTTTTCCATTAAAATCGTTGTCAGCATAAAATTTTATGGGCATTATAACAATCCCATTTCCCGAGCACGTTTTTTAATATGGCGACTAAATTCTTTGTGTTCTTCTTCATGCGTTTTGCGGTAATTCTCAATATCAATCTCATCTTGTTGAATCATCTTATCGATTTCTGCTTTGTGTTCGTAGTAATAAGCCAACGCGCTAAAAACCTGTTGATGGTTAATCCCCGCAAATGATTCCACTATCTCATCGATCGGCAGCCCTGCATTGTAATAAATTGCAATGTTATGAACACTAATGCGTGTGCCAGCAATGCAAGGCTTACCACCCCGAATCTCCGGATTCGAAACAATTTTAAGAGATTTATTTATCTTCGTTTTTACAGGCATCTTGAAACTCCCTTGTTATTCAAGAGCCAATATAACAAAAAATTATGGAAAAGGCGAACTTTCAAAGATCGAATTTCAATTCCGCAACCACGTTTTGAATACGGTTGTGAATCGTCAGCACATCGCTGCCGGCGAAAAGAAGCCCGACCAATTTGTTATCGTCTTTCGTTACCAGCGCCGATCCACTGTCACCGCCCTGGCTTAAATCTGTGGTAATAATTTGATCGACAAAAATCGCCGATTGATTGCTAAACCCTACACTTACGGTGGCTTCGATTTGGGTAATTCTACCGGTTGTGAGGCCGGTCGTGCGACCCATTTTTTTGACTTCCATGTTCAATGCCGCTTCTGTCATTTCGGTAACTTTGCCGATATTTAGGATTTCATCTTTTACAATATCATCAATCGCCTGTGGTTTGACCGGCTTTAAGCGCGTTTTTCGCCCCATGCCGGAAGCGCCGAGGTTCAATATCGAAGCTATCGATCCGGCGATGCCACAACCGGAGTCGCTATCGCCTTCTACCGCCCGGGCCAGGGCGCAATCCACTAAATTGTCATCGCCTCCAAATTTGATCCTGACGAATTCTGTCAATTCGGCAATCTGTTCTGTGCCGCTATCGAAGGGGCCAGGCTGCACAATTCGATCACCAATATTGCCGGTATTTTCTTTGGCGAGCACATGGTTGTTCGACAAAATATGAAATTCTCCGTTCTTCTTAACCCACATGCCTAACGTTCCGGCAGTAACGCCAACATGCCCCACGCTGACGCCGCCGGGAGCCGGGCGGTGTTTGGCTTTCGGATCCTGGTGCGCTACAATTTCCCCGCTTTCAAAAACATCCGTCGGAATGCCGCCAACCGTTTCCGGGATAAGGTCGTCTGCTGATAATTGCGCTTTTGCCACTTTTTCTTTCACGGAACATATCACTGATAAATCTTTGGTTTCTTTACCATTTACTACTTTGTAGCCAATCCCCACGCTAACGACATTACTCTTTTTCATCAAATCCGAACATGAATCTTTCATCGCACTGCGAGCGCCTTCTAAGTTTGCTGCCATCGCTGCTTTCCTTTCTCGATTAATCTTAAGTGAAATGTTCTGGGTTTGCTAATACTGCCCGGGGAACTTAGGTCTGAAGTTTTTTGAAGGCGGAAAATAATACGAATGCAACAAATATGCAAACCCGATGATTTTCATTGGTTTTGAAACAACCGCTCATTTAATTCTTTTTCGCGCGTTTCTACGGTTTCGATAAAATATTCGATATTCTTTACATTTTTAAACGCCTCATATCCCTCTGCCAAAAAATCCATGATTTTTCCGGTTCCTGCCAGGTGGGCTGCTTGCTGAACGACTTTCAACGTCAAGCCAATCATCCAAATTTGGCTGATGTTGTGAATCCGCCGGGTGGTATCGATCATCAAATCAATTTGCCGAACTCGTTGATCGTAATTATCCAGGCTGCGATAGAATTTTTCGTACGCCGGCATTGTCAATTCGCTGTCGAAGCGCTGCGCTTGCATTTCTATGGCCATTTGCTGGTCTAATACATCGGAAAGGTCGTTTAACACAATCACCTGCCCAACGGCATCAATAATGTCGCCTTTTAAAATTCCGCTTAGTTTTGCGTGCAGCGATTTTATGCTGTCGTTGCGAAATCCAAAATCCTGCGGGCCATAAATCTGTTCAAAGAAAAACATAACCAGGTTGGCATATTCGGGATTTTCCGTTAAATCGGCGTAGGTGGACCGGATGCGATTTGCTTGAAATGCCTGAAGTATTTTTTTGTGGGATTCTAACGAGTTTTCAGCTTGCATTATTCCATGACATTTTTTGACATCTCTTTACCGGGTGATGACATCTCCCAATAAAACCCTCCGTAACATCCTTCAAGTTATTAATTTAAACTTAAACAGAGGAATGTATAATGAAATCTCAAAAAAACACCATTATTTTAACTGTATTCGCTGTTTTAATTCTTGCCGGTTCTGCCGCTTTTTCGAAAAATGATGTCGATGCTTCGAATTCGGTTCCAACATTTCCCTCTGAAGCAGTCGAATATTACGTTGATGCGCTAAAATTTGATAATGCCGGGGTGGTAGAATCAGCCATTTTTCTCTCGCTCAAATTCAAATTGTTTATGCCGCATTCCGATACGGATGCTCTTGCCAAAGAGGTAAATCGGTTGGCGAAAAAAGGGGCAACGGAAAGAATTCGTTATAAAGCATATATTGCCTCGCAATTTTTCAAAAACCCGGCGATGTTGAATAACGTCGAGCGGAAAAATTACAGAGTGAATTCAGATGAGTTTTTCCGGGTTCTGGCAACAGAGCTACAAAAACATATGCTGGCGAAGAATTAAGTGTTTTAAAACCTCCTAAATAAAACCCCTGGGTTAGGGTTAATGAGACAATAGACCTGCCGGATTTTCCAAAAGGAGTTGCTCGCTCTTCATCCGGCAGGTCTATGTTTTTTAGAGCTCAATATACAATCCCGCCTCTTTAATTCTAAAAAGTATTGATTCTTTAATTTTTAATGAGTAAAGTACGGTGGATTTATGTTCACTCTACAAGATTTGTTGCTGAGTTGTGTTTTCATCAATTTATAAATTTTGAACAAATGTTCACCGGTTTAATAAAGAGATATTATCAAAAGTATAAAATTTTGATCCTATTTAAAGCCGAATATTATGAGTGATAACAACAAAACTTTCTCATCTTCAATATTTTTGGAAGAAGTGTATAATAGACTTGGTTATGCTGAAGGTGTTTTGTTAAATGCAGTTACCCAACCAAAACCAAACAGTATAGAGTATGATCACTGGTTAGAAAAAGGGGAATGGCTCTCTCTTGCAGAAAAGGTGAATGCTAAAAAGATTTTCTTTGTAAGAAATGATCCTGTAATTGTTTTTAGTGAGATTAACAGCATTCCTGATGAGGGTAAATTACTTGAAATTTTACGCCGAATTTGGTGTATGGCTCGCCCTCAATATCTATTCCTGGCATTTCCAGGTGAGCTTCAAGTGTATAGTTTAAATCACCCACCAGCTAAGAGAATAGAAGACTGGCAGCCATTAGAAGTTGTTAAAAGTATTGCAGAAGTAAGTGAGAAGTTACAAGTCTATCGACGCGAAAAAATAGAATCAGGAATCCTGCTTGAGGATAAACGTTTTGGTACTATTAACAACCGTGCCGATAAACGCCTAATTCAAGATTTAAAATTTGTTCGTAGTGCTCTTTTGGAAAACGGGCTAAGTGAACGTTATGCACATGCTCTTATTGGTCGTTCAATTTTTATAAGATATCTAGAGGATCGCGGTGTATTAACTTTTGAATACTTTAGAAAAATTGCTAGTAACAATCAGTTGTGGAATGATCTTTTAGGCCAAGCTTCACACCAATCTGAATACATAGTAAATTTGGAAGAAAGATTTTATCACCGTTTCTTAAAAAATAAAGAACTAACTTATGCTTTGTTTGAAAAACTCTCCGATGATTTTAATGGAGATATGTTTCCTAAGGATATCGATGAAAAGAAAGCTGTCAAGCAAGTACATTTAGATTTACTATGCAGTTTTTTACTTGGAGACTCTCAAACAGAACAATTACATCTATTCTTTTGGGCTTATGAATTTGATGTTATTCCTATTGAATTAATAAGCAGCATTTATGAAGAATTTTATCAAAAATACCGGGAAGACGATAAAGGAACTCACTATACCCCTAGTGTTCTGGTGGAATATATTCTATCCCAACTATTACCTGAGGGTCAACTTGCTAAAACGCCAAAAATCCTTGATCCTGCATGTGGATCCGGGATATTTTTAGTTGAGGCTTTTCGCCGGATAGTTCGTTATCAAATGAAACAAAAAAAACGTTTACTCACCTCAAAAGAATTAAAACAAATCATCCGCAATCAAATTAAAGGAATAGAAATTAATAAAGAAGCTATACACATAGCAGCATTTAGTTTATATCTTGCATATTTGCATTATCAGCACCCTCCCGATATTCTCGCTCAAATCAATGAATTAGATGAGTATCAAAAACCACTTCCTCATTTGATTTATGGGAAAGTACAAGAGGAAGATATAAATCATTTTCATACCCTTTTTAACGCTAATACATTTGATCTATCCACCAATGAAAAAGTAGAACTTGAAAAAAAATTAGAACAATCTGAAAAATTTAAAGGACGTGCTGATATTTTAAGGTTATTGAGTTCATCTGCTACACTGCCTTTAAGTCTGAAATCTTTTGATATAATAATTGGTAATCCGCCTTGGGGTTTTCAAAAGGCTACTTCAAAAGAAGCTCAGATTGCG
Organism: uncultured bacterium; assembly: GCA_964015645.1. Classification (GTDB taxonomy): domain Bacteria; phylum Calditrichota; class Calditrichia; order RBG-13-44-9; family J075; genus CAXHHS01. The sequence continues at coordinate 9,962 of CAXHHS010000033.1, read as the reverse complement.
CAAACCCAAACGCTGAATTGGTGTAAGGTTTTTGGATGGACTATTGGTGACAAAGAATTATCACAAGCATTTATTGCGAGAACTTTAAGTCTGCTTAAGGAGGGCGGTGATTGTGGCTTTCTGGTTTCTACAGGCATCCTGCTCAAAAGACATCCAAATAGTTTGAAATTTCGATATAGATGGCTTAGTGAAAGCATTATTAACACAGTTGTTAATTTCACACAGGTGCGAACAGCGTTTTTTAGTGGAGCTATAGCCCCCTTTGTTTTCACTCATTTTACTTCAAATAAACCAAAACCTGAACATTGGATTCATTATTGGTCTGCTAAAAAAACAGAAATTGTGGATAAAGTGCAATCAGTTGTTTTAAGCAAGCCTGATCTGCGACAAGTGAAGCAGGATGAAATAAAAGAAAATTTTACTCTGTGGAAAATCTATTGGTGGGGAAATCATAGAGATTCTTCATTCATTCAAACTCTTAGTGTTGAAAAAAGCTTACTTGACTTAGCACAAAAGCGTGGGTGGTCACATGGGCGTGGATTTGTAGGAGCTTTTCCTGCCGGTGATCATTACACAAGTGATTGGTTTCAAAGTTATAAGGAATTGCCTATTAGAAGTTTTAGACGCTATGGAACAATAAAAAATACCGAGTTATTAGATGCTCCCAAGATTGTTCATCGTTTAGGACATCCTGACATTTATTCTGGATGGAGACTTCTGATTAAACGAGGAATAACAGAGAAAAATACAACTGGGCGTATTGAGGCACGTTTAGAAGAAAAATCATATTGTTTTAGACATTCTTTACATGGAGTGCGCGTTGATAATGCAAAAGATTGGGAGCGCAAGACATTAATAGGTATTTTGTGGTCTTCCTTAGCGCGATATTTCTTTTTTATCACTGCAAGTTCATGGGGAACTTGGCACCATGAAATTCATCATGAAGAAGTTATGAATTTGCCAATTCGTTTTCCCCGCGATAAAGAATTACGCAAAAGAATTGTTGAAGTAGTTGATGAATTACAAAGCTGGAATTTACCTTCTTCGACATCATTATTTGAGTTTGGTAGTCAAAATGAGTTATCTAAGTTAGAACATGATTTGGACAAGGCTATTTTTGAACTATATGATTTAAGCGAATCAGAACAAGACTTAATTCTTGATATGTGCGAATATGGACTTGACTTTTTTTATAATCACACTAAAAGCCTTGCGAGGGAGTGCCTTGAAAAATTTCCGACAGAAAAACTAGGAACTTTTGATAAGTTACCTAAAAAAAGAGAACTGGAAAAAGGGCTTGAAGGGTATTTATATGCTTTTCTTAAAATGTGGAATCGCGAATTAGAACCAGCCGGTGAATTTTATTGGCAAATAATTCGACCAGAATCAGTTCCTATGTTAGCAGTTGTATTTATCACTAAAGAAAAAGAAACACCATTTTCTGTGAGTTCATCTGATGACGTATATGAATGGATTAACGTTTTGAAAGTGTGTGATAAAACTCTAATAAATCCAATTAGCCATCGAATATATATAGAAGGAATGGTACGTGCCGTAACTGATAATAATATCATTATAATAAAACGTAATGAACGTCGACTGTGGACGCGCAGTATGGCAAGAGAAGATGCTGAAGCTACAATGTTGCAAGCAATCCGTTTACAAGAAGTGATACGGGAGTGAGTATTTTTGAGCCGACCACAAATTTCAAGGTTAAATACTTGGGAAAGATTTGAAAAACATGTCTTAGAAGTATTCATAGAGGCATTATTAATTCTCCTAAATAAAGTTGACTTACCAAACTCTGAAAACGAGCTAAACAGGGAACTTTATTTTTGCCTCCTTGAAGCGAATCATAAATTGTATCGTTCAGGTACAGGTGGATTCGATTACCCTCCTTCGTATGAAGCCCAAAACCCTCCTGATCCAGAGGATAAATTTGTAGCAAGAAGAGAAAAGAAAAGACCGGATTTTTATTGGGGTTATCTTGACCATTCAGAAACCGATCCTCGTAAAAGTTCGAGAAATTTTGTGTTCGAATGTAAACGATTAGGTAAACCTGTACGTTCGGATTGGATATTAAATGAAAATTATGTTAGGCATGGTATATTTCGTTTTATTTCTGAAGACTATGGTTATTCTAAAAACGAGAAATCTGGAGCAATGATAGGATACGTACAAAACATGAATTTCGATGAAATCTTAGCGAAAGTTAATAAAACAGCTAAGAAAGAATCAATTTTAGAAATTGAAACTCCAATTGCAGGCTGGAAAGAAAAAGACGTCAGTATGCTCGAGCAAAAATTGAAACGAGCTTTCCCAATAAAATCCTTCAATTTAAAACATCTATGGGTTGATCTAAGAAGGTAAATTTGATTAAGCTTACCCACCTTCTCGTTAATAAAAATTGTGCTAAACCATCTTGGCTACCAGAAATATCAAATGACTACCTAATAAACAAACCCAATTTCACCAACCATCTTGTTTAATTAGCCTCTTTTTGATAAAATATACTGTTTTTGTGTCGATTGTTATTTGGGGATGAGATTAATAGTGGGGTATGCTGCACCCGGTATGATTTTGAGTATACAAAAACTCAGGTTGCGAATTTCTTCTTCCCCTGAAAAAAGATTTTTATCAAAAATACAAGGATATGATCCTTAAGATGTGTAGAATAATAGAAACTATTGTTCTTAAACGAGTTATATATCGTTTTAAATTGCTGATTTTAATTGCGCTGTCAATGTGGTGTAGCATCAACATTGAAGCGGTTGCCCAGGAAAAACAAGCCGCTACGCCCAAAACCGCTGTCGCTTCGGCATCCGAAAAAACACCGCGTCTGTTTCTCTCCCGCGTTAAATCCACCCATAATCTCGATCCCTACCTGGAAATTTTTCTTGATAAAGATGATAGTCTAACGATAAGCGACGTCATTTCCGATGCCTATGCCAAAAAATTTGCTACCGATCAAACCACCACCGGCCTCAGCAAATCGATGTGGGTGCGCTTTACCCTGGTAAATGACTTGCAGCATGATGAGCAATGGCTTTTGGGAAATATCAATTGGGATTTCGCAACATTGTATGTACCCAATAAATCCGGCTTCGAAGAAAAAACCACTGGCCTGGCAGTGCCGTTTACGCAATGGGATGTCAAAAAAAGTCACCACCTCGGAACGCTGCATTCATTCACAATTGAACAGGGAAAAACCCAAACAGTTTATTTGAACCTTAAAAACCGCAGCGTCGCGCCTTCCCGGTTGGATTTAACGCTTTTTAACCCGATTTATTTTTCGGAGTGGGATCGCAATATGCGCTACGTGCAAGGCATCTTCCTGGGCATCTTGCTGGTGATAACGCTCCACAATCTCTTTATCTTTTTCGGCTCCAAAGAGAATATTTATCTTTATTATATTGCTTACTTGATCTGCACGGCATTTTTTTGGATGATCTCGCACACTTACGCTTTCGAACTTTTTTGGCCCAATTCGCCCAATTGGAATATCATCAGCCGAATTTTGTTTTATGCGTTGATGGTCGGCGCATTTGTTGAATTTACCCGCAACTTCTTGAAAATCGAAAAGCAAGCAAAGCGCTGGCAGCAAGGGGCGTTGATCGCTATGGGGGTAATGGTGTTCATAGTGATTTTGCGAACGCTCTTTGGACCGATTATCAATGCCTGGAGTATGATGGTGCCGCTGTCGCTAGCCATTTTGGTGGGTATTTTTATTCTCAATATCCAAAACTTGCAAAAGAAATATCGCCCGGCGCGCTATTATTTTATGGCGAATATTGCCCTGGTAATTGGCGGAATCGTATTTGTGTTAACCGAATTAAATGTTTTCCCGGATTTTTTTATCACCCGGAATGGCATTCAAATCGGCACTGCGCTACAGGCAATTTTACTTTCGATGGGTCTGGCAGACCGCCTGTTCCTCATTCGCCAAAAAGCCATCCAAAAAGACATTGAAGAAGAACGCATCAAACTCGATCAATTGCAGCGCGAAGCATCTCATTGGCGGCGCATCGATAAGGTGAAAGATGAATTTTTAGCCAATACTTCCCACGAATTGCGTACGCCGCTAAACGGCATTATCGGCATTGCCGAATCCCTGGTAGAAGGCGCAGCGGGAGAGCCTTCCTCCAAACTGCGCCAGAATCTTGAAATGATCATTTCATCCGGTAATCGTCTGTCCAACCTTGTGAACGATATCCTTGATTTCTCCAGGCTCAAAACCAAAAAGATGAAGCTGAACAAAAAACCGGTAGACATCTGCGTCTTAACCGAAACCGTGTTGCATCTCAGCGAGCCACTGGTAGCCGGAAAGGATCTCGAACTCATCAACGAAATTCCACCGGAAATCTCTCCGATGTTGGCGGATGAAAATCGTTTGCAGCAGGTTTTGCACAACCTCATCGGCAATGCCATCAAATTTACGGAATCCGGCTCCGTTACCATTTCGGCGATGGAAATCGCCGATGCCGTCGATGTCTCAATCACCGATACCGGCATCGGTATTGCCAAAGATAAATTGCAAGATATTTTCAAATCGTTCGAACAGGTGGATTCCTCCGATCCCCGCGAATACGGCGGCACCGGCCTGGGATTGGCCATCACCAAACAGCTTTTGGAATTGCATGGCGGAACCATTCATGTAAAATCGGAGCCGGGGAAAGGATCGACCTTCATCTTTTCCATCCCGGTTGCCAGCCCGGAAGCGACCGGTATGGACAGCGATACGATTGCCAAAGCGCGAGAAGTGGAAGAAACGCCGCTTACGGACTCTAACGCCAGCCTGCCGCAATGGGACGGCAAATTTCGCATCCTGATTGTCGACGATGAGGAGATTAACCAGCAAGTTTTGGCAAACCATTTGGCAATCGATAATTACAGCATCAAACAGGCGATGAGCGGTGAAGAGGCCTTAAAAGCGCTTCGCAACGGCAACAAAATTGACCTTGTCCTGCTGGATATTATGATGCCGAAAATGTCCGGTTACGAAGTTAGTTCTCGCATCCGTGAAAAGTATTTGCCCAGCGAATTGCCAATTATTATGCTGACCGCCAAAAACCAGGTTTCCGACCTCATTGAAGGATTGGCTAACGGTGCGAACGATTATATTACCAAACCGTTTTCCCGAAGTGAATTGCTTGCGAGGATTCGCACTCACCTGTATTTAAAAATGATCAACAGCGCTTATGCCCGTTTTGTGCCGATTGAATTTCTGCGTACGCTTGGCCGGGAGTCGATTATGGAGGTAAAATTAGGCGACCAGGTGCAGGGCGAAATGACCGTGATGTTTTCCGATATCCGCTCCTTTACCACGCTTTCGGAAAATATGACCCCGAAGGAAAATTTTGATTTCCTGAACGAATATTTGAAATATGCCACACCGCCGATTCGTAAAAATCACGGGTTTATCGATAAATACATTGGCGATGCCATTATGTCGATGTACCCCCGCCGCCCGGAGGATGCTTTAAAAGCGGCGATCGATACCGTCAAACAATTGGATAAATACAACGAGATACGGTTTGAGCGCGGGGAACCGGCGATTCGTATCAACGTCGGGTTGCACACCGGTTCGCTAATGTTAGGCACCATTGGCGACGAAACCCGCATGGACGGCACGGTGATTTCCGACGCGGTAAACCTCGCCTCCCGCCTGGAAGGGCTGACGAAAAAATATGGCGCTTCTATTTTAGTTAGCGAAGATACTTTAAATGGCATCAAAAATCCCAAAAAATACCGCCACCGGTTTTTAGGCAAAGTGCAGGTAAAAGGCAAAAACAAACCGGTGGCAATTTACGAAGTTTACGAGGGCGATCCCGAAGACATCATCGCATTAAAGAAAAAAACCAAAGTTGATTTTGAGGCTGGATTAACTTGCTATTTTAACCGCGAGTTCGACCAGGCATTAGTCGCCTTCAAAAAAGTGCTGAAAGTAAACCCCGATGATATGACTGCCAATCGTTACCTGGAAAATTCCGCCCAATTTGTGGTGCAAGGTGTCCCGGAGGATTGGCAGGGGGTTGAGATGATGGATAGTAAGTGATGAGAAAATACTCAGCAAATATATGCAATGTTAACCTACTTATTCTATTTGTATTGAAAAAATAGTGCATTACCATCGGTTTTGGCTTAATTTATTGGTAGCTTAGATTAACTAAAAATTCAGATAAGATAGGCGATGGTAAATAATTATGGCCTTCAAAAAACTCAACATATCCGAATGGAAGCAATTTCATAAGATTGAGATTGAATTTCATGAACGTTTAACCATTCTTACAGGTGCGAATGCTTCCGGGAAAACAACAATTTTAAAACTTCTGGCCAATAGCTTCGGACTAAATCATCGAGAATGTTCGACTCCGGCAAAAGATCCTGTTTCAGGAAAGTTTAAATATTTCACTAGATTTTTTAAGGAACCTTTTCAAGGTGAAATTCCGCAAATTGGTTTTTTAGAATTTGATGATGAACAAAAGGTTGCACTCAGGATTCCGGCAAACAATACTCCACTTTACTCTATACAGATAAACCAAAAAGGGCATGAAGGTTTTTTTATTCCATCCCACCGATCTGAATATGAATATAAAAATGTAAGCCAATTACCCACTAGAAAAAAAGAAAAAAGAGAAGCATTTTACAGTGTATACACAATAATGAAAGAAAAGGCTAATCAAAATCAACTACAAGTTCCGGCAAACTATTATATTAAAGAAACACTATTAACATGGGCGATATATGGATATGGAAACCCGGTAGTAGAATCAGAACCTGAACAATTAAAATATTTAAACGAATTTCAGAAAATTCTTCAACAATTATTACCGAAATCCTTAGGTTTTAAAGAAATTGCCATTAGAAAATATGAAGTCGTTTTAATAACGGATTCGGGAGACTTTATGCTTGATGCTGTCTCAGGAGGGCTTGCTACTCTTATCGACCTGGCCTGGCTAATCTATAATTTCCCTTCAAAAAACTCATTTACCGTGATTATTGATGAAATAGAAAATCACCTTTATGCGGTATTGCAACGGCAGATACTTCCTAAACTTATCGCTTCTTTTCCGCACGTACAATTCATCGTTTCTACGCACAATCCTCTAATAATAGGTTCCGTAAAAGATTCATACGTCTATGCACTGAAATATGATGAAAAGAATAAAATTTTCAGTGAATATTTAGACCTCGTAAATAAACCAAAAGGTGCGGCAGATATACTGCGTGAAATACTTGGAGTATCCTTTACGATGCCGATTTGGGTCGAAGAACGATTAAATGAAATCGTTAATAAATATTCATCTACAAAACTAAATAATGATGATATGGATAATATGAGAAAAGAATTAACAGAATTAGGACTGGCTGATCTTGTTCCTGAAACTATTGTGAAGGTGGTTGAGAAGAATGGTAAAACTTCAAAAAATTAAAGAGCCTCAAGTGCTGAGAGATGGTAGCAGGAGATGGACTCGAGAACTTATACAATATGTAGAAAATGGCCAGAATATTCCAAAAGCATTACAACAAAGATATAATCATGATGAGGTCAAATCCGCTCTCAAAGAGGAAACGAGTAATAAATGTATGTATTGTGAAAGTAAGATTGCGCATATTACTTATGAACATATTGAGCATATCAAACCTAAGTCAATATACCCCAACCTAACTTTTGTTTGGTCAAATTTGGGGTTGACATGTCCTAAATGCAACATGAATAAGAGTTCTAAATATGACGAAGAATGTCCTTTCATTAACCCCTATATAGACGAACCTTCTGAGTATTTCGTAGCATTAGGCCCTTTTATTTATCATAAGCCTGGAAGAAAAAGAGGTGAAATTACTGAAAAGACAATTGATTTAAATAGAGCTGAACTACTCGAACAACGAATTGAAAGGATTGATTCTATAAGATTTTTATTTGACAAGTATGCGAATGAGGAAAATGTCAGGTTAAAAGATATTTTATTCTCAGAATTACAAAAAGAAATAGAAGACAATAAGCCATATTCATTTTGTGCAAAGTCTACATTTAGACAATTATTACCTCCCGCTCCCAATTAAACTCCGCAGGGTAATTCCAAAGGATGAAGGATGAAGGGTGAAGGATAAAAGATAAAGGAAAAATTCAATTAGAACAGTTTAGCCTTTTTCCTTCACCCTTTATCCTTGCTACTGTTCTTGACTAATCCGCAGCAATGCCGCTCCCAGGGCGCCGATCAGTAAAATGTGCAGCGCCCCGCCAAACGCAATGCCGCTAATCGCTCCAAACAGCCATAACACTAATAAACTCCAAAAAGTAAACCACAACATTTACGATTTTCTCCCAAAATTCTCCCGGGGTTAAATCCCGGTAATATGAAAGTCTTTTGAACATGAAATCGTGGGGTAAGGCCAGCCAGTCAGGATGTTTTTAAGTGCCATCCTTGAAGTGTCGCATTCCGCGATAAAATAACCTCCACCCAACAAGGCCAGTCCACGTTACCCCGTGATTCCATGTCGAAAAGAAATAAATATCCTCAAAGAACATACCTGGTTACTGATGTTGTAGATTGGCAGTGACAGACTTTGAGCCAGCCACTACCGGGTAGGGTTGGTGTCTAATACTCAAACAATTCGGTTAAAACGTGAAGGCAAACTTGTAAGCTCAATTAAATTGCCGGTTAAATTATTTATAGATGTCTCTATTGACAACAATAATGCCAATATTTTCACAAAACAATATAGGGGTTGTAATCCTTTAATAAACAATGAGTTGCGGAGTTGTTGAAAAAAGAGATGATTGCAAATATAAAGTTTTTTGTGTAAACTCGCACACGGCTGCGAATGTCGTCTGGGTAGGCGTTTTATAATCCTGTGTCTTGGAATACACGGAATAAATTCGATTCAAGGATGAAGGGGAAAGGATAAAAACAAATTTGGGGAGACGGTGTGAATGTTCATCAGTATAACAGGCTCATGTTGATTTTATTGATTACGATATTTGTATCATCGGTGGCTGCTAAAGAGTATAAACTCTACTACTTAGGCGGACAATCGAATATGGATGGTTATGGTTCTTTGAATGAACTTCCGAAAGATTTAAAAGTGCCGTTAAAAGGCGTGATGATTTTTCATGGAAATACTGCCAAAGATGGTGAAGCCGTTGACGGTAAAGGCATTTGGGCAGGGCTTCGCCCCGGCCATGGGGTTGGTTTTAAATCCGATGGCAGCACTAATATTTATAGTGAAAGGTTCGGTGTTGAAATTACCTTTGTCCGTCGCCTTTTGGAATTAAATCCCAATGAAAATGTTGCAATCATCAAATATTCCAAAGGGGGAACTTCTATTGACCTCGAAGCCGCAGGCAGATTTGGCTGTTGGGATGCGGATTTTAGCGAAGGTAATGGGATCAATCAATACGATCATTTTTTAGCCACCGTTCGCAACGCGCTCTCTATAAAAGACATAAACGGTGATGGCGAAGCAGATCGCTTGATTCCGGCGGGCATTGTTTGGATGCAAGGCGAAAGTGATGCCGCATATACCGCGGAAATAGCCCATCGCTACCAGGCCAATCTCAGGCAGTTAATGGATTTAATTCGCGCCGCGTTTCGGGTGGATGATTTACCGGTAGTAATCGGCAAAATCTCGGATTCCGGGCAGGATGAGGATGGTAAGGTTTGGGATTACGGGGAAATCGTTCGCCGGGCGCAAGCGGCATTTGTAGAAAAGGATCGCTGTGCCGCAATCGTAACGTCCACCGACAATTACGGCTACTCCGACAAATGGCATTACAACAGCGCCGGTTACATTGATTTGGGAAAACGATTTGCGGAGACAATAGCAGGGCTTGGTGGTTGTAATTAAGACTTGGCGCTGAACCTTTGAAAGGTTTTAAACCTTTCAAAGGTTTTTTAATGCGCTAATCTTCTTCAACATCGCCGTATTTTTTACGCAGTATTTTCAATTCGGCATGTAAC
>CAXHHS010000032.1:0-17561 GCA_964015645.1 uncultured bacterium | reverse complement strand
CGGCAAGCACTCCAAAATCATCTCCTTTTATCTGTATTTCTACCGGTTTTCCGGTTGGCGGGCCGTCCTGCTGCTGGGAAACATCGATATTCGCACCGGGAATATCGCTCACCATATCGCGTACTTGCTCCATAGTGATAAAAGAATTTTGCTCCCGGTCAAATTTATCGATTAAATCTAACGTAATCCTGGATTTATGGGAAAGGCCACTGCCGCCGTCGCCGCCCATTTCGGCTGCTTCCGCCACATTCCCAACATCGGCAACATAGTTTTCCAAATCCGAAGTTGAGACAATACGTTCTTCTAATGCATTAACAATTCTATCAGACGTTTCTACACGGGTGCCAAGCGGGGCTTCTACATCGACGAGAATTTGGCGTGGTTCGACAATCGGAAAAAATTGCACGCCCTTGTTAAAAGCACCATAGACAACAAACATCAAAATATAAAAGAATCCGACAATAAGCAGTGTTTTAAAGCGATGGTTTAATGCCCAACGCAGCGTTGTCTCATAGCGTTTGGTTAGGCGCTTTAAAAGGCGTTCGCCGGGAAGACGGCTCATTTTTTTATCGATCTTCATAAATGATGAGGCGATAACCGGGTTCAATATCAATCCAACAAACAGCGAACAGGATAACGTGATAATCAACGTAATCGGGATGAATTTCATGAACTCACCCATGATGTCATCCCAAAAGAGCATGGGAACAAACGCCAGCAGCGTTGTCGCGGTGGAGACAATAACGGCAACGCCGACTTCCTGGGTGCCGTCTTTGGCTGCCTGGATTAAGGGCTTACCTTCTTCATGATGGCGATAGATGTTCTCTAAAATCACGATGGCATTATCAACCATCATCCCTAATGCTAAAATGAGGCTGAAGAGCACCATCATATTTAACGTGTATCCCATAAAACTAATGACTATGTAAGACACCAGCATCGTTAACGGAATAGCAACACCGACTAAAAATCCATTCCGAGTACCCATAAAAAAGTAGAGCACCAGAACAACCAGGATAAGGCCGGCTAAAATATTATTTTCCAATTCATTAACGAAAACGCGGATATCTTCGGAGAAATCCATTACGATGACGTAATCCGTATTCGCGGGAAACTGCTTGCTGGCCTTTTCTAAAATGATTTTTGCCTCGTCGGTAATTTCGATGATGTTTTCGCCGCTGCGCTTTTGAATGCCGATGGTTACGCTGGGGGTGCCATTGAGCCGCGAGAAGCTGGTTTCATCTTTGAAGCCGAAATAGACTTCCGCCAAATCTCGCAGGTAAACCGGATAGCCGTTTTTGGCTTCGATGACAATTTCTTCCATCTCTCTTACCGATTTAAATTCGCCGGGAATGCGCACGGTCCATTTTAAATCGCCGCTTTCCGTCGAGCCGCCGGGGATGGTCAAGTTCTCGTTGCGGATGGCCTCAATTACATCCTCCACACCAATATTGTAATATGTCAAGCGGTTTGGGTTGATGTTCACTTTCACTTCCCTTGTAAGACCGCCGGAAAGGGTTACATCTAAAACGCCGGGGATTTCTTTGAATTCATCTTGCAAATCTTCTGCAATTTTTTTCAGCCGAACCAGGGATTGCTCGCCGGTTATGCTAATCAGCATAATGGGAATATTCTCGAAATTGATTTCCTGTACCAGCGGATCTTCCAAATCGCGAGGGAGTTCCGGCTTGGCGAGATCGACTTTTTCGCGTACTTTCCGCACCGCTTCGTCGGTCTCGACATTCGGCTCAAATTCAGCAAAAACACTGGCATAGCCTTCTTTGCAGGAAGATGTCAGTTTTTTTATTTTCGGAATTTCCTTCAACTTATCTTCGATTGGCTGGGCAACCAATGTCTCCATATCCGCCGGGGAAACGCCGGCATAGGGAATGGCGACATAAACCATCGGCTGTTTAATATCCGGAAATGATTCTAACGGCAGGTTTACATACGCCGTTAAGCCGGCGATAAGAATAATCGCCAGCAACACAAAAACGCTGGTTTTATGGTCAATTGCGATGTTGGTAATTTTCATAAGTACCTCAATTTTGATAGTGTTCCGAAATGGTTGTTACATGTATCGGAATATTAAATATCAACGATTCTGTAAATGTCAGTAATCAAAGTGCGACAGCACTCTCAGTTTGTTATGATATTGATGGGATCGCCATCGCTTAAATTTTGATGGCCAACGACAATCAAGTTTTGATTTGGTTGAAGGCCGTCGATTAAAACCTGGCTTTCGTAAATGGCAAGTTTATCGATATTGACCTTATGCGCCTGTTCATTATTGGCTACAAACACATACCATCCGCTTTCCGATTCGATGAGGGCATCCAATGGAACAACAACCCGGTCTTCAATTTCCTGGCGTAGAATTTTAACATTTGCAATCATTTGCGGTGCAAATTTACGCTCACGATTGGGAATTTCCACTTCCACCTGAAAGGTGCGGTTTTGCGGATCGATGCTGCGAGAAATGAAACTGACTTTGGACATCAGCTTGAGACCGGGATAGGCGTCAAAGGTGGTTTCTACCGGGGAGTTGATGTGAATATCGCCCATAAACCGTTCCGCCACACCGGCGTGAATTTTCATTACATCATTATCGATGAATTCAAAAATCGGGGTCATCACATTTGCATAAGCGCCGAGGTCGTAAAACCGGTTGTTTACCAGCCCGTTGAGCGGGGCAGCGATAAACAGTTTATCATAGCGCGCTTTTGCCATATCCAGGGCAGCTTCAGCAGCATTTAAAGCATACAGCGAATTCAAATATTCGTTTTCGGAAATCGCCCGTTTATCAAACAGAATTTTTTTGCTTTTATGATCCAATTCCGCTTGCTGTAGAGATGCCTTCGCTTGCTTAAAAGTAGCTTCGACAACACGATTTTCCAAAACTGCGAGCGTATCTCCGGAGCGTGCTTTGCGCCCTTTGTCGATCATTACCTTGCGCAGAATACCGCCTTCTTCCACCATAATCTCCACATGGTTGCGCGCTTTTACAACACCGGTAACATTAAGGTAATTGGAAAAGGTCTGCGACTCCAATTTAAGTACCTTGACGTTGGTGATTTTTTGCAAATTTTCGCTGCTGTTTTCGGCGTCTTCCGCATTGCCTTGTTCTCCGCAGCTTTGCAGCGACAGTAAAACGAATGTTGCCAAAAGAAATAAAAATATCTGTTTCATAATGTCTCCTTTTGATTTTCAAGAGTTTCTCGAGGCCAGTATCCTGAGTAGCGATTTGTCTTTTAATCGCGTATCGAAGGGGGCGGAAGGGGTCTACCGCACCCTTCGATACGCCGAACAAAAACCGTTCGGCTACTCAGGATGCTCGCTTGGAGATTTTATAGTTGTCTTACTCGCACTAGCTGATAAACTTTTAGATTCTCAAAATTTGTCCTCATCCAAACCTCCTTTTTAAAAAATTAGATGCCGTAAGATTAACAACTGACTACGGACAACGGATCACTAACAACTGACAACAACCCGCTCTAAAACGCTGCCTGCCCCGTGGCAAGCTCCCATTCAAAATAGGCCGAAAGGTAATCGAAAATGGCCGCCAAATAATTGAATTGTGCTCGGTCTAACGCCAGGCGGCTGTCCTTTAATTCCACTTGCGTGGAAAGGCCATTGTCGACCCGCGTCTCGGCAATTTCGAATGCCCGGCGAGCAGTTTGAATCGCCTTTTCGGTTGCCGTAATTCGCTCCCGGGACTCTTTCAGTTGCAACTGCAAATTCTGCAAATCAACTTTGATATTATCAGATGCTTCTGCTAAACGAGTGTTCGCTTTTTCCAATTCCGTCTTCGCTCTATGAACTTTGGCCATCGTTCCGCCGCCAGCGAATATCGGTATACTTAGCGTTACACCAGTAACGAAATTGTCATTTTCTCGCTCTAATTGAAACTCATCGGAAGCAGCCGCATAATCGTAACGGAAAAACCCTTCTAAGGTTGGATAGTGACCGGCTTTTTGCACGCCGATATTCTTTTTGTACAACTTTTTTTCCCATTCCAACGCCTGGTAATCCGGGCGTTTTGAGAAAACGTCCTGGTAATTGGCCATTTCGGGAAGTTGCGGAAAGGCATCAAACGACCCCTGTAATTCAACATCCTCTTCAATGGGAATACCGGCAAAGCGTTTCAAATCGTTTAATGCCAGCTCGTAATCCTGTTTGGCGGCGAGCGTTGCAGGAATGCTGTTTTGCCAGCGAACCTCCGATTGCAACAATTCAAATTCGGAAACAATGCCGCTTTCGAATTTCAGTTTGATATTCTCGTAATTATCTTTGGCACTCTGCTCGGAATCAACCGCAACATTCCAGGCCTCTTTCAGCAATAATGCTCGATAGAAACCGGTTTTCACAGTGGTTAACACATTGCGCCGGGTTGATTCGAACCGGAAGTTCGTTGCCTTGTTAAAATACTTTGCGGCTTGAATGCCATAGCCTACTTCAAAACTGAACAGCGTTTGTTTCAAAGATGCGTTTAAGCGAAATTCGTTGGCAAAAGAGGTTTTAAAACTGCCTTGCTCCAATTCGCCGGTTTCCGGGTTCGAGACCTCAAAGAAAAAGACATTATCCTGGAGGTTACGATTGTAGCCAGCGTCAACATCAATTTGAGGAAAGGCGGTAGAAAACGCCTCTCTTACATCCGCTCTCGCGGTTTTAACATCCGCTCTTGCTAATTGAATTTGCTTATTGTTTTCATTTGCTAATGTCAGCATGGTCTGCAAATCGTATTCTTTTGCAAATAGGTGCGAAAATGTAAAAAACGCCAATAGTAATGTCAGCATCAGCCTGTGGGGCATCAGGTCCTCCTTTTCAATCCGTTAATAATAATTTCGATCATCGTTTCAACAACCCTGTCACACATATCTTCCGGGTAATGGCGAATCCATTCGAGGTTCAAAAAATCGGTCATAAATACTAATGTTGAAGCTGCGGTTTCTTCATCATCAATTTCAAAAATGTTTTCCGCGATTCCTTCGCGCAATAAGGGCATCAGTTTTTCCTTAAACAGGCTGGTAATTTTTTCCACAATCGGATGGCCGTGCGGCGAATGCTCACAAAGATAATCCGGCAGTTCCGCCATTTTAGCGGCGTAAACTTTTAAATCCTGGTAAATGGTGCGAAAGAAAAAGGCTAATTTCTCATCCGCCGGAAGATTTTCCGGTAGCCGCTTTTCAACGTGATCCATAAATGTGATGGCCTCATCTACCACAATTTCGTCAAAAATAGCCTCTTTGCTGGGATAGTAATAATACAATGTCGGCTTTGCCATCCCGCTTTGTTTGGCAATATCCGACATCGAGGTTTTGCTAAACCCGAAGTGAAAAAACAATTGCCGGGCGGCTTTTTTGATGACCTCTTTTTTATCTATATCGCTGGTTGTTGTGGTCATTTATACTCCTTTTTAGACTTTCGACTTTTTTCGTTAATAGTCGAACGTTTAAATATAGAGTCGTTAAAACTCGATTCATAGCAAAAAGTTTCAAATATTTTTAAAAACTCTCGACGGTTTTAGAAACCGTCGAGAGTTTTTAAAAATAGCTATTTCGACTTATCCTTTTGTATAAGCCGATAAACTATAAAGACAATTTTCTTTCCTTTAATGATGTTTTCATTGATCCATTTAACTCTATATTAAACATTGGTTTATGTTTCTTTTGATTGCTTTTGGCATACTGTTTGAAAAGTGAGTGGGTATTATGGTAAAAGAATAATGAAAATATTAAATGGCACAAACAGTTAATCAAAACAAGAGGAAAACAACCATGCTAAATTATACAACTCATTCTCAGAAATCATTGTTCGTTCAATTCGTATTTGCGCTGCTATTGATTTTCAACACTACCTTACCTGCCCAGGAGTTAGAGTGGGCACTCGGTTTCGGCAGTATCAATGATGATCATGCTGCGGATATTGCAATTGACGAATCGGGGTATACATATATAACGGGTCCTTTTCGGAATACTATATTACTTGGTGAGGGAGAGCCAAACGAAACGGAATTCACCAGCGTTAGTTCTGCGGATATTTTTATCGCTAAATACAACCAAGACGGCCTGCTCGAATGGGCAAGGCGCGCCGGTGGCAGCAATTTTGATGGCAGTCGAGCTATTACAATCGATAATTTCGGCAATCTTTACATCATTGGAAATTTTCTCCAGACCGTTACCTTTGGCGCAGGCCAATCCAACGAAACAACCTTTACGGCTGCCGGATCCTTTGATTCATTTATTGCCAAGTACAATACTGCCGGAGAATTCCAATGGGCAAAACAAATTGGCGGAATAGGCATTGACAACGGCAATGGCATTAGCACAGACGATTTAGGGCTGGTGTATGTCACCGGGGATTTCCAGGATTCAGCACAATTTGCTATAGGAGAACCGGCGGAAACGACGCTGGTGGCTCACGATTTTATCGACCTGTACCTGGCAAAATTTGACCAGGATGGAAATCTCGTATGGGTGGTGCAGGCTGGTGGAGAATCCACCGATTCCGGAAATGATCTTGTTATAGACGATTCCGGAAACAGCTATATCGCCGGGCATTTTTATCAAACGCTAATTTTTAATGAAGGGTTAGCAAGCGAAGTCACGCTCGAAAGCGGCGGCCAGGATGATATGTTTACCGCCAAATTTGACAATAACGGGCAATTTTTATGGGCAAAAAGCGCCGGTAGTTTTGAAGAGGACAACGCCGAAAGCATCGCTAAAGATGCCCTGGGGAATATTTACATCACCGGCTATTTTAGCGAGGCAATGACTTTTGAAGAAGGCGAAGTAAATGAAATAACACTTTTCAGCATTGATGCCACTGATATTTTCATCGCCAAATACAGCCCGAATGGTGTGTTGCAATGGGTACGGCAGGCAGGGGGAACATCCACCCAGGAAGCGCGGGCGATTACGCTTGATCTCGCCGGGAACATCTATATTACCGGCCATTATCAAGATACCATGATTTTTGGAGAAGGAGGTCCAACCGGTTTTACCGCTCAAGGCGGCAGAGATATTTTTCTGGCAATGTATGGCTCGAATGGTAGTTTCCAATTGGCGAAAAGTGCGGGAGGATTGTATGATATTGAAGAAGGATTGGGAGTTGCGGTAAATGGCAGCGGGCAAATCTACCTCACCGGCCGGTTTGGCGAAATTGCCACCTTTGGCGAAAATCAAGATAATGAAGCCAACCTTACCAGCAATGGCGACACGGATGTTTTTATCGCAAAATTCAATCCGGAATTATTTGCCGAAATGACTGTAACCGAGGGTTGGAACTTGATTAGTTTGCCATTTACGCCCTTTAGCGGAGATGCGGAAACGCTTTTTCCAAATCATACACCGGGTTCGGTGTTTGCGTTCAATGGCAGTTATACTTCGCCAGCCAGTTTACAGACTCTCGAAGGATATTGGATGCATTTTTCGGCGGATGAGACAGTGCCGATTTACGGTACCCCGGAGCAAGGCGGCAGCATTTTTGTTGAGCCGGGATGGCAAATCATTGGCGGGCCGGATTGCGATTTACCGGTAAGCGAACTTGGCATTCCGATTGGCGCAATTGGCAGCGATTTTTTCGGATACGACGGTGGCTATTATGTGGCTGACACCCTAAAACCGGGAAACGGATATTGGGTAAAAGCAAATTTCAATAGTTTTATCTTGGCGCTTTGTCCTGTGGTTCTGAAATCTAATTCTAAGCGTGTTGCTAAAAGCACGGATTTATCTCTCCAAAGCCGACTTGATATTCAAGATACCGCCGGTAATAGTGTGGAGTTGTATTTCAAACTGGATGACGATATCGTTCAATCACCCGAAACGAATTTTATGCTCCCGCCGGTACCGCCCCTGCCAAGCTTCGATGCGCGGTTTGAAGGCGATGTATACGGAATCGCAGCGGAAGAAGCGATCATTCAAGTGCAATCCGCATCCTACCCGCTAACTGTTAGTACCGCGAATTTATCGCCGGAACCCGGCAAAGAATATGTGCTGGAAGAAATGGCCGGAAACCTGGTGTTAAAAACACATGTGCTGCGAGAAGGCGAAACAGTGCAGATTACGAACCCGGCAATTCGCACGCTAAAGTTAAGCGTATCCGGCGTTATCACAAGTATCGAAGATGCCGAAGGTGCCTTGCCAGCGGAATTTCGCATGCACCAAAATTATCCCAACCCGTTTAACCCGGCAACGACCATCAAATACGAACTTCCGGCCAGAAGTGATGTAAAAATAAGCATTTACAACTCCATCGGCCAGGAAGTAAAAACGCTGGTTTCCCAACAGCAGGAAGCCGGTTTTCACGAATTGGTTTGGGACGCAACGAATGCGTTTGGTGCAAAGGTGGTTTCCGGTGTTTACTTTTACCAAATCAATGCCGGGAGCTTTAACGCCGTTCGCAAAATGATCTTAATGAAGTAAAAAATAGCAATCTTGTATTTAAACAACCTGAACCGCGGCACCTAACCAGCGGGCTGCCATTTGGTGCCATCAGGTCAGCAATTTGATAAGGAGAAAACGATGATTTTAAAACACCATTTCAGATTAGACAGCATTATTCTCTTCGTAATCTTGATACTAAATGCCAGCTTAATCGCCCAGGGGTTTCAATGGGTCAAAAGCACTGTCGGCACAAGTAGTAGTTATGGCAACGCAATAACACTTGATAATGCCGGGAATGTCTATATTACCGGCAGTTTTAACGAAAGCGTTGTATTCGGAGAAGGCGAAGTAAATGAAACAACGCTGAACAGTTCCGATCTCGCGGATTTTTTTATCGCAAAATATAATAGCAGCGGCGCGCTAATTTGGGCAAAACAATCCAACAGCGCCGCATTTGGATATATTAGTGGCCGCGAAATTGCTGTCGATCATGCCGGAAATAGTTATGTTACCGGCGGCTTTGTCGGTACTATTACGTTAGGCCCGGAAGAGACGAACGAAACAACGCTTGCTGCCAATTCATCTATAGCGGAAGTTTTTGTTGCCAAATATAATATTAACGGGGCGTTATTGTGGGCAAAACGCGCCAGTGGAGGAAATGGAGCGGAACGTTGGGGCAGAGGCCTCGATGTAGACGCATTCGGCAATTGTTACATCACCGGCAGCTTTACCGATACAACCGTATTTGGCGCCGGTGAAATTAATGAAACCACGCTTATAAACGGCATCGATAACAACGTGTTCATCGCAAAATATAATACCGGTGGTCTGTTATTATGGGCAAAACAAGCCGGCGGAACAAGTGGTGATACCGGTAGTGATATAGCAGTAGATGAAAGCGGAAATGCCTACATCACCGGGTCATTTTACGAAGAGGCTGTTTTTGGAGAAGGAGGCGTAAATGAATCGTACTTATTTTCCAATGGCGACATAGATATCTTTTTAGCCAAATACAATAGTGATGGTGTTTTCCTGTGGGTTAAAAATGCCGGTGGGATGGATAATGATTTCGGACTTGCCGTCAGTGTTGATAATTCCGGAAACGCTTACATTACCGGTCGTTTTAGCGACCAGGCGGTATTCGGAAATGATGACGTGTTTCTTGAAGCATTGACAGATGCCAGTTTGTTTATCGCAAAATATAATAGCAATGGTAGTTTTCAATGGGCGAAAGGAAATATCGATGCCGCTTCCCCAAATATTGGTAATGATATTTTTATTGGAGAAACCGGGCAACTGCTTGTTACCGGTTATTTTCGCGAGATGGTTATTTTCGGAAAAGGGGAGACAAATCAACAGACGCTCGTCAGCAGCGGCCAAACCGATATTTTTATCGCCCAATATAATGAAAGCGGGGAGTTGCAATGGGCGGAAAAAAACGGCGGTTTCGCTTCCGATAATGGTAGATCTATTGCGATAAATAAATTCGGCAGCATTTTCGCTACCGGCACTTACATTGGAACGGCGGTATTCGGAGAAGGCAGCCCGCGCGAAACCACATTAAGCAGCGAAGCAAGCGATATTTTCATTTCCCGGTACAATCCGAATGAAAGCGGTATCGGTATTGCTTATTCTACCGGTTGGAGAATCATCAGCCTGCCATTAGATGCCGGAGATACTCATGTGGATTCTTTGTTTTCCGGCCATACCCCCGGAAGCCTGTTCTCCTTTGATGGCAGCTACCACCCGGAAACGTATTTAACGCCCGGAAAAGGATATTGGATTAATTTTAATACATCGGAAACCAATGCAATTTTCGGCACCAATATCGACTCATTGGAAATTGAGTTAAATGCCGGTTGGAACTTAATTGGAGGGCCGAATTGTTATATCGATGTCTCTGCATTAGAAGATCCTGGCGATATTGTTGTTAGCGACTTTTTTGGTTATTTTAACGGTTATTTCGCCTCCAGTATTTTTTCTATTGGCAATGGTTATTGGGTACGTGCCAGTGCTCCCGGTACGATTACAATTCCCTGTGGCAGTAATAAAACATTTTCAAAAAACACCAATTTCTTAACGCAGAATTTCCTGGGGTTAGTAAAGAGGAGCACTCTGGAAATACAAGATGCGGCAGATGGGCAGCAAAAACTCTACTTTGGTACGGATTTGGATGCGATGGCAGGTAAGCAGAATTTTTATCTCCCGCCGATTGCGCCCGCACCATTATTTGACGCACGGTTTTCCGAAGATCGATTTGTCATAGAAGGAGAAGAAGCGACCATTAAAGTACAATCTTCTGCCTATCCGCTAACCGTTAGTGCATCCGATTTACCGCAAAAAGCCGGTAAAGAATTTGTATTACAAGAGATAGCTGGAAACCGCGTGTTAAAGACACATGTACTGCGTGAAGGTGAAGAGGTTAAAATCGCTAATCCCGCTGTTAAATCGCTTAAATTGACCACATCTAGCGCCGTTACCGGCAGCGAAGGGCTTTTGCCAGTGGAATTTCGTATCCATCAAAACTACCCCAACCCGTTTAACCCAATCACGGCGATTAAATACGAATTGCCGGCCCAGGGCAATGTGGAAATTCGGATTTATAATTCCCTGGGGCAGCAGGTAAAAACGCTGGTATCCCAAACTCAAGATGCCGGGATTTATGAAGTAACCTGGGACGCCACTAATGATGTTGGCACAAAAGTAGTTTCCGGAATCTACTATTACAAAATTTCTGCCGGGGCTTTCCAGGCAGTTCGCAAGATGATACTATTAAAATAAATTGCATAGCGCCTTGCGCAGAGCGCTATGCGCCTTTAACTCAAAACCTGGTTTTTATGATGAAACGCAACATTTTTCTTATCGCCATTTTACTACCGGGAGAACATAAATACATTTTCGAAGCCAATAACCTGCCCAGCGGTGTTTACATCTATCGAATGACCGCCGGAGAATTTTCGCAAGTGAAACGGTTGGTTTTGTTGAAATAGGATTGATGCCTAATTTAAAAGAGGAAGAGCGGGGAAAAGAGTAAAAATTCCCCGCCTTAATAAGGAGGGGACAGATTTTCGCAGCGTTCAGCAAGAAAATCAGGGGTGGTTGAAAGCGCTGACTTCGTACAACCACCCCTGCATCGTTCGCTATACGCTTCACGATGCTATCCCCTCCTTGCTAAGGCGGGGAATTTACTATATTTCTAAAATATGCTAAATTTACGCCCATACAAAGAATCGGGGAAGGATTAAAAAAAACAGAGATTTAGACGACAGAAATCTTGGCATCCGTTATTAATCCCACCCCCACAATGTTAAACGCTCAAAATCTTTTATTAACACACCGTTTTCCACAAACACCGGGGTGTTATAGATATTGCTTTGCGATACGGTATATTTCGCAATCACAGCCTGCCCTTTCGGGGTCACTTTTGAGATTACCAATTCGCCATTCTCCAATAACCCGAAAAGATAATCCCGGTATGCAACCAGCGAAGCGTGGTCGCCTTGCCGCCCCGGGCCGGACCAGAGTACTTCTCCGTTTTGGGGGTTAAGGCAGAAAAACTGGCCTTTACTGCGGTCGGAAAATCCGTATAAAAGATTATCGCGCAGAATCGGCGAACTCATGTACAGCGAAGCGTTTTTGTTCTCCCAAACAATCTCGGTAGACCAATTCTCGCCATCTTTTTTCAAGCGATAGGTGCGAAAGTGCTTTTGGAAATCCGAGGCGAGCACTAAATCGTTCCAAACAATCGGTTCGGAAATCGTATTATCGTAGGAGACTTTGTAGGGGACTTTCCAAAGCAATTTTCCGTTTTCAAAATCAACGCCGATGATGTTTTGCTGCGTTTTGGTAATAATTTGCCGAATGCCATGCACTTCAGCCAATAGCGGAGAGGCATACGCCGGGCCATCGCCTTCCCATTTCCATTTTGGTTCACCGTTGTTAATGTCCAGCGCCATCAATGCGCCGTTTTCCGGGCCGCCGGCGTGTACGATTAATACGCCATCCGCTGCCAGGGGAGAAAAAGAGGTTCCGTAATAGGCGTGGGGCATTTTATAATCTTTCGCGTAATCTTTCCGCCATAGCAGTTTGCCGTCACTGGAATTGTAAGCCGAAAGAATTTCCCCGATGCCGAAGGTGAATAATTTGCCGTCATAAATCACCGGTGTGGCAAAGGGGCCTTTGCCAAAATCCACTGCCTCCGGCGTTACCTTGTATGGCGCAGTGTAACTGTCCTTCCACTGCATCTTTCCGTTTTCCAAATTCAGTGCGGAAACCACTTCGTTTTCGCCTTTCCTGGAATGAATATAAACGGTTTTTCCCTGGCGCAGCGGTACCGAAGTTCCACCGCCGATGTCTATCGACCAGCGTTTTTCTAATGATTCCGGCCAGCTTTCCGGCACGGTGAAATTTAACAATTTGCCATCGCGATTCGGCCCGCGCCATTGTGTCCAATCCTGGGCGAATGCGGTGCAAACTTCACACAAAATGAAGATAAGGATCAAAGATAATAAAGACTTCGTTGGTTGTTTCACGATCATCTCCTGGTTTTAAAAAACTATATAAGTAGTTGAATTCAAAAAAACGCCACTTTACAATGAGATCGATTACAGGTCACCCTGAGCGAAGTTGAAGGGTGGGCTTGTATTAGGTGCGGCTTCGACTCCACTCAGCCTGACAATGGTAGCCCAAAAAAGTGTCGATTATTCTTTTGCATTTACTTAGCCAAACGCTTAAGAATTATTCTGCCAAGAAATCATTCTGCCATCAAAGTTGGGAGCTACCATAGCCTCACTACCAAACCCTCAAATTATAACCTTGAAAAGAATTTTCCAAATCGATATATTCAACCTCATTCGAAAGCAATAAAATTTGATATTCGCGAGTTATTTATGATTTCTCCCATCATTTTATAAAATTGAAATCAGGACAATTTACATGAGAAATCTTATTCATATCCTTCTCCTTTTTTTGCCGATAATTGCTTTTTCACAAAATCATATTTTGATTACCGAATTTGTGGTAACGCCGACTGCCGGAGAGTTTATCGAAATCCATAATCCCACCGGCAGCGCGATTGATCTAGCCGATTATTATCTCACCGATGCAACTTCCGTAAGCAACGGTAATTTTTATTACAATATCGTTACCGGCAGCAATGCCGGCGGTGGCAGTTTTAGCGATTTCCACGCCCGCTTTCCGGCAGGCGCTATGATTGCCGCCGGCGAATTCCAAACGATTGCGATGAACGGAACGGATTTCGCCACCACGTACGGAATCCAGCCTACTTATGAATTATTTGAAACCGATCCGTCAGTTCTCGATATGCGGGAAGCGCTGCCCGGTTCCATCAGCAATTCGAGCGGTTTAACAAATTCCGGGGAAATGATCGTTCTCTACACCTGGGACGGCCAGGGCGATTTGGTTCAGGATGTCGATTATGCAGTTTGGGGCGATAAAGACGAAGCAGTCGATAAAACCGGTATTTCTATCGATGGGCCGGATGGCGATAGCACGCCTTCTACCTATTTAAATGATACTGCGATTACCCAACAAATTTCCATCTCCTCCGGCGCGCCGCATGTTGGCGGAGAATCCTCGCAGCGAATGACATTAATCGAAACCGCTGAAACTCAATCCGGCGGCAATGGTATTTCCGGGCATGATGAAACCAGTGAGGATTTGGCAGCCTCCTTTGATCGCGGCACGCCGAATCCCGGCAGCGGCCCCGGTGGGAGTGGCGGCTCACCGCCGGTTATTACCAATGTCGCTTACACGCCATCGAATCCCACACCGGATGACGCGGTAACCGTTTCCGCCGATATTACTGACGACGGTACGCTCGCTTCAGTCAAACTTCATTTTTCCATTGATGGGTCCGCATTCGACAGCACGGATATGAATACTGCCGGTGGCAATACTTACAACGCAACTATCGCAGCACAGGCGGAGGGCGCAACAGTAGCGTATTTTGTCTCCGCTCGCGATGATGAAGATTTAACCTCGGTTTCTGCCACTCAATCTTACACCGTTGTTGCCAGCGGTGGCGTTCCACCGAACATTTCAAATATGATTCAATCACCGCCAAATCCTTCGCCGGATGATGCCGTAACCATTTCCGCCGATGTTACCGATGATGGTACGCTCGTTTCAATCAAACTTCATTTTTCTATTGATGGCGCGGCATTCGACAGCACTGATATGAACAACGTTTCCGGCAACAACTATCAATCGGAAATTGCTGCGCAGCCGGAAGACACATCTGTGGAGTATTTTGTTTCCGCCCGCGATGATGAAAATTTGACGACTGTATCCGCTGCTCGATCTTACACTGTTACATCCGGCGCATCCGGCGGTGTGCATTTGCTAATCAGCGAAATTGTCGTTACACCGACCGACGGCGAATTCATCGAAATTCATAACCCCGGCGAAAATACCATCGATCTTTCCGATTATTATTTAACCGATGCTACCTTTAGCGGCGGCAGCGCTTTTTATTACAACATCGTTACCGGCAATAACGCCGGTGGGGGCGATTTTGGCGATTTTCATGCCCGTTTTCCCGATGGCGCTTCTATCAACCCCGGGGAAACCCAAACTGTGGCGATGAACGGCACTGCTTTCCTTTCTGCCTATACCCAGATGCCAACTTATGAATTATTCGATACCAATCCCGCGCTGCCGGATATGCGCGAGGCGTTGCCCGGCGCCATCAACGATCAAGGCGGTTTAACCAACGGCGGCGAAGTTGTTATCCTGTATTTCTGGAATGGGCAAAGCGATTTAGTGCAGGATATTGATTATGTTGTTTGGGGCGATAAAGCGGAGGCGGTGGATAAAACCGGCGTTTCCATCGACGGGCCGGATAGTGATAACACGCCTTCGATATATTTGGATGATACCGCAATTTCGCAGCAAATTGCCGTTTCGTCTGCCGATCCTCATACCGGCGGCCAATCCATCGCCCGCCCGGCGGTGGCGGAGGTGAATGAAATCGACTCCGGCGGCAACGGCCTTACCGGGCATAACGAGATGAGCGAAGATTTGGCAGCGGCGTTTCCGGTTCGCAACACGCCCAATCCCGGGATCGGTCCGGAAGGCGGCAGCGGCGGCGATGGGCCGCAAATCAACAATGTGGCGCAATCCCCCGGTAATCCTGGCGCCGGCGATCAGGTAACTGTTTCTGCTGAAGTTACGGATAATGGAACGATTGCCGATGTTTTCCTGCATGTTTCCATCAACGGCGGGGTTTTTGATAGCACTGCGATGAATTTCAGCAGCGGAAACACCTACGAAGGGATAATTGCCGCGCAGCCGGAAGGTAGCATCGTGCAATATTTTATTCGCGCCCGCGATGATGAAGGCAACGTTACTACCAGCATCACTTTTTCATACAATATCGCCAGTGTTACGCAAATCGCTGAAATCAAAAACAACCTGCAATCTTTCCTGGGGCAAACCGTAACCGTAGAAGGCATTGTAACACTGGGCGGCGGGCGGATTATCACCACGCGCACCGATGCTTACATCCAGGATGAATCCGGGCGCGGCATCAATATTTTCGGATTTGATCCCCCGGATCAAGCACCCAATGATTTGCTGGAACGCGGCAACCGCCTGCGCGTTACCGGCACGGTGGATGAATTTAGCAGCGTAGTCGAAATTATCGATTATTCCATCGAGCTAATCTCTACCGATAATCCCGTTCCACAGCCGCTAGCGCTCAGCACCGCGGCGGCAAACGATATTTCCCTGGAAGGAACCTACATCGGCGTGGTCGGCATCATCGAAGACCTGGCGGTGTTTCCCGATGCTGCCAGCATTACCCTCAATGACGGCAGCGGCGATCTCGCCATTCGCGTTTGGGGAACCACTGGCATCAGCGTTTCTTCCTTTAATGAGGGCGATTCGCTGGCGGTGAATGCGGTGATGGATTTGTTCAACAACACCGCGCAGCTCGTTCCCGGTTACCAGGATGAATTGTTCGTGCCCGGTTTAACGCCTGGCGATGGCAGCGGCAGCGCTCAAATCAGCCCGCAGGCCGTAAATGAGTTGGAAGAAGTTTCCGCAGACATCACCATCATCGGAACGCCGGAATTTGTTTTAGAAAGCGTTTCCGTTTCGATTCCCGAAAATTGGATTGCTCCCAATCTCGCTGGAAATATTGAACTTAGCGGCATTGGATTTGGCAACGCGGTCGTTTCCATTCAAGGCCGGGACGTCATTGTCCGCAATGCCGCAACTACCGGGTCGGATACCGGCACAATCCGAATCAACCGCCTGCCCGCACCCGGCGTGGGGCGGTTTTCGATCTTTACGGTGAAAACCGCCGTCGCCGGGGGCCGGCGATTTGCGATTGCCGCCAGCCCGGAAGTGCGCGTAGGCAGCGGTCTGCCCGGTGGCGAAGTCGTTCCCATCGCCCTGATTCAGGAAAACGTTCCGGCGTTTGAAGGCTTGCCGGTCGCGATTGAAGGCGTTGTTACGCTCGGCGCCGGAATTATTATCTCCGACCGTGTGGATGCCTACATCCAGGATGAATCGGGCAAAGGCATCAACATCTTTCAATTTGATGCGCCCAATCCGGCGGATCGCATCGACCGCTTTAACCGTTTGCGCGTTTCCGGCACCATCGTGGAATTCGGCGGCGTTACCGAAATCACCGATTATACCGTGCAGTTTATCTCCGAAAATAATCCCCTGCCGGAGCCGCTGTTTGTTTCTTCCAATATCGCCAACGATCCTGCGTTTGAAGGCACATACATAAAAGTGCAGGGAATTGTCAGCGACATTGCCCCGGAAGATGACGGCGATGCAAACCTTACATTACGAGATGAGCGCGGCACTGTTATCGTAAGGGTTTGGAACAGCACCGGCATCAACACCAGTTTTGTGGCGGAAGGCGATACCGTTGTGATGCAGGGCGTGTTGGATTTGTTTAATAATACCACCCAACTTATTCCCGGCTATCGCGATGAAATTATCGTGCCCGGCAAAAACGCCCGCGCTGATGGCAGCGCTCAGGCAACCATTTCCCAAACGTCTGTTGAGGCAGATTCTACGATTGAGTCACTATCGATTTCCATTATCGGAACGATAGATGAACCGATTGTCGCTGCCCGGGTGGATGTGCCGGTGCTCTGGCAATGGAGCGGCAGTGAGGGGGATGTTTCTCTCGGCGGC
>CAXHHS010000031.1:0-17617 GCA_964015645.1 uncultured bacterium | reverse complement strand
AGATGTGTATAAGAGACAGCGGCAAAGGAGATAAACTTTTCTCCTTCGTTTGCGATCCTTGCCGAAGCCCGGCTCATAAATGAATTTGCAGCAGAAAGTGAGCGGGCAATTAATCTGCTTGATGTCATGTATGAAGCGCAGCAAACCAACCTGGATATTTTGATCCAGGAAGCAGCAGTTCTTGCGGCAGAAAAAGATGTTTCCCTGGCCCGCAGCGATTATTTCCCTTCCCTGACGCTCTCTGCCGATGGCACCTGGATCGATGAAGACCGCGGAAAATTGTCCGGGGGAGAACGCCAGGTAAGTGGAACTGCCGCATTGCAGCAGCTCATTTTTTCAGATCAGGTTATTGGTAATATCGGTATTCAAAAACAGTTACTGCATGCCTCGGAATATGGGTATGACCAGGTACGCCTGGATGTGATCCTGAATGCTGCCACCGCTTATTTCAGCATCCTTCGCGCTAAATCGATCCGTGAAACCAGCCGGGCGGATGTTGACCTGACCCGGCATAATTTGGAAATATCCAAACAAAGAGAATCCGTTGGCTACTCCGGGCGATCCGATGTCTATCGTTGGGAAAGCCGCTTGGCCTCCGCACAAACGGATTTTTTGTCTGCCAAAAACAATGTCGAACTGGCCAAAATTCGCCTCAACCAGGTCTTAAACCGCCCACAGGATGAAAATTTTCTCGCACTTGATGTTTCATTGACGGATACCATTTTTCGAAGATATTCTGAAGACGAATTCGGCCAATACATCGAAAACCCGCACTCCTGGGATATTTTGATTGATTTTTGGATCGATGAAGCGATCCGGAACTCTCCGGAGGTAAAGCAGCTTGATGCCAATATAGAAGCCTCTAACCGGCAATTGGGTATTTTTCAACGCCAGCGCTTTATCCCGACAATTGGGTTAGGCGCAAATGTAGATCGTACTTTTTCCCGCGGGGGAGCCGGGTCAGACATTGAGGGAATTGACGACAACAGATATCCCTGGAGCGTGGGAATCAATGCGAATTTACCGCTTTTTCAAGGCGGTTCTGTATCAGTCAACATTCAACAAACCCGGATCAACATCTCTCAATTAGATCATCAGAAGGCGCAATTAATACAATCGATTGAACAAAACGTACGGTCTGCAGCTTTGGATTTAATGGTGGGCGCAGTAAACCTGGGAAATTCACGAAAGTCTGCTGACTTTGCCCGGAAAAGCCTGGAATTGGTACAGGATTTATATACCAATGGCAGAGCATCCATTGTTGATCTAATTGACGCTCAAAATGCGGCCCTGGATACAGACCTGGCGGCGTTAAACTCAGAGTATGATTTCCTGGTTAGCATTTTAAATGTAGAAAGAACAATTGGGGAATTCGGGTTGTTGCGGACAAATGAAGAGAGGGACCTCTTTTTGCAACGGTTCCGGGAGTACCTGGATTCGCGGCTGAATGAATAATTGTTGAGATGCTAATAAGTGACTTGTTTCCGGCATGTGGGAATTTAGGTAATCTAAAAGCGCAACCTTTTGGTATATGCCTATTTTGAATACTTGGAATAAATTTTAAGCGGTAAAATATAAAATTTCATTAAATATGGGGATTCTACAATGAAGTATATGCGTCAGTTTTTCAGATACATGCTAATAATATTCGCCGTTTTCCTTATCTTCTGCGGGGGCGAAGATACCGCTAAGAAAGAAATTATTCGCCCGGTGCGTTACCAGCAGGTATTAACTGCTGGCAGCGCGCAAACTCGTACGTTTGCCGGTATCTCCAAAGCTGGCACAGAAACCAGCCTCAGTTTCCGGGTCAGCGGCATTATTTCGAAAACCCACGTCGCCGTAGGGCAAAAAGTAAGAAAAGGAAGCTTAATTGCTGAGATCGACGATTCCGATGCCCGGCTGGATTTCGACAAAACCCAGGCTGCTGAGCGGAATGCAAAAACACAACTGGAAACGGCAAGGTCAAATCTTAATCGCGTAAAATCGCTGTTCGAGAATAACAATGTTTCCTTGAGTGAATACGAAAGTGCCCGAAATGAATATGCCTCCGCCAGAACCAATTACGAAACGAGTGTAAACAATACCAATTTAAAGCGCCGCGAGATGGGATATTTTCAACTCTATTCACCGGTCAACGGAATTGTAACCGCCAAACCAGGTAAAGAAAATGAAAACATCCAGGCGGGCCAGGTGGTTGCGGAGCTCAGCTCCGAAGGTGATATTCGAGTTACCGTAGGGATACCGGAGAGTTATATTTCGCGGATTCAGGAGAATATGCCGATATCCGTGCGTTTTTCTTCATTTCCGGATAAACAGTATGAGGGCAGCGTCTCAGAAATTTCCTATGCCATCAGCGAATCATCCACCTATCCGGTGAAAGTAAAACTAAAAAATCCCACGCAGGAATTACGCCCGGGCATGCCGGCGGATGTTCGTTTTGATTTTGAAGCGGCAGACCAGCGGGAAAGGATGATTGTGCCAAGTAGCGCTGTTGGAGAAGATTTAGGCGGAAATTTTGTATTTACGCTCAGCGAGTCCGGCAATGACCTGGCCACTGTCAGCAAAAGGCCGGTGATTGTTGGAAATATCACCCGGGAAGGATTTGAGGTATTGGAAGGATTGCAGGATGGGGAGCTAGTTGTCACCGCCGGTGTAGAAAGCATCACTGATGGAATCACAGTAAAATTGTTGAAATGAAAATATAAGATCTCTTTTTCGACAGGATTTACAGGATAAACAGGTTAAATAAAATCCGGTTAATCCTGTAAATCCTGTCATAGAACAAAGTCTGAATGCAAACAAAATAACTCTATAAAAATATACGGGATAAATATGAACATCACAGAATTCACCATAAAGAATAATGTTGTTGCCATATCGTTGTTGGTGGTCATCATGTTCGCTGGCTTTTCCGCTTTTCAGAATCTGCCGCGGGATGATATGCCGCCATTTACAGTGCGGGTGGTGAATGTGGTCACCGCCTTTCCCGGTGCCAGCCCGGAACGGATGGAATTGCTGGTATCCGATAAAATTGAAAAAGTATGCCAGGAAGTGCCGGAAGTTGATTATATCACGAGCGAAAATCGAACCGGTATTTCGATTGTTACCATCTTCATCAAAGACAGCGAAACCGACCTTCAGCCGATCTACGATAACCTGCGCCGGAAAGTCGATGGGGTAAAAAATCAATTGCCTTCTGGCGTCGTGAACGTTGATTTTAATGATGAAGGTTTGACTGATGTTTATGGCATCATCATCGGTATTACCACTGATGGATTTTCCTATGCGGAATTGAAGGAAGTTGCCGATGATGTCCGCGACGATCTCATTAAATTACCGAATGCCGCGAAGGTGAAAATCGTCGGAACGCTGCAAGAACGCATTTATTTGGATTATAATAACGCCCGCCTGGCGGAATTGGGCCTTACCCAGCAGCAATTAAAGAACATCATTGCCAGCACCAACATTGTTTTTTCCGGCGGAGATATCAAAGTAGGCGATGAGCGGATTATCCTGGAGCCCACCGGAAATTTTGATGTTATTGATGATATCAAAAATATTATCGTTTCCTCCCGGGAAGGTGAAATGGTATTCCTGGGAGACATCACCAATATTTACCGCGATTATGCCCAACCGCCCAGCTCGATTGTGCGCATTGACGGTAAACCGGGATTGGCCCTGGGCGTGAACTTGAAAAAGGGCGGCAATATTATCGACTTAGGAGTGGAGGTTGATGCCCGGTTAGCGCATTATCAACAAACCTATCCCTGGGGATATAAATTTGTGCGGGCTGCCTCCCAGGATGAGGTGGTTGATCAATCGGTGCGAGATTTTTTAGGAAATTTATACCAGGCAATCGCTGTTGTGCTGGCGGTTATGTTGCTTTTCCTCGGCCTCCGCACCGGTTTGGTAGTAGCATCCTTAATTCCAATGGCAATGGTCGCTACATTATTGCTAATGTCACAATTTGGCGTGGGATTAAACCAGGTTTCCCTGGCCTCTTTGATTATTGCGCTCGGTATGCTGGTAGATAACGCCATTGTTGTCTCAGAATCCATCATGGTCAAAATGGAAAAGGGCGAAACCGCCACCGCCGCGGCAATCTCTTCTGCCAAGGAGCTATTTATTCCACTGCTCACTTCTTCTTTAACCACCTCCGTCGCCTTCATTTCCTTTTACCTGGCGGAATCGATTATGGGAGAAATTATGGGTGAACTTTTTGTGGTGGTAACCTTTGCGCTGCTGTCATCCTGGCTCATTTCCATGACGCTGATCCCATTATTCTGCATTACCTTTTTAAAAGTAAAACAAAAGAAGAAAGAAACCACAGAAAAGCCCAGTAAATTCCAAATGTATTACAAAAAATTTCTGGTGTTCAATCTCCGGCGGCCGCTGTATTTCCTGGTCACCGTATTAGTACTTTTTTTCGCGTCATTATGGTCATTTCAATTTTTGCCGTTTATTTTCTTTCCCGACAGCCAGCGCGCGTTGATAACGGTTACCGTCGATCTTCCCCTTGGCAGCACGATTGAAAAGACCGAACAAGTCGTTAGAACGATTGAAAACTATGTGGAAGAAAATCTCCTGGTGAATGAAGACCGCCCGGATGGCGTCATTTCTTATTCTTCCTTTGTTGGCGAAGGCGCTCCCAAGTACGATCTCGGATATTCTGCCCCGGAAGCGCTGCCCAGCTCTGCCCATATTTTGCTGAATACCAGTTCCTCAACAGTAAACCAAATGGTGATTGATACTGTTGACGCATTTATCTTTCATAATCTGCCGGAGGCCAAAGGAAAAGTGAAGCGCTTATCTGGTGGCGGCGGAGGGGATAACGCCATTGAAGTCCGTATTTCCGGCAATGATCCGGCAGTGCTCTATCGTCTAATGGAGGAAGTTAAAACGAAAATGCGCAGTGTTGCAGGCGCCAAAAATGTACGGGATAGTTGGGGGCCTCGCACCAAAAAGTTTATTGTTGATATCGACCAGCGCCGGGCGCAGCTTGCGGCGGTTACCAGCCAGGATATCGCCATCTCCTTGCAAACGGTCTTAAATGGCCTGGAAACCGGCCAATTCCGGGAAGGAGACAAGATTATCCCGATTGTGATGCGCAATAACCAGGCAGAAGAACGCCGAATCGAAGACCTGGAAAGCATGAACGTTTATGCCCAGCAATCAGGAAGAAATGTGCCGTTGAAGCAGGTCGCGGATCTGAATATCGAATGGCAGGCCTCCAAAATTCTTCGCCGGGATCTCACCAGAACCATTTCCGTCACCAGTGGTTTTGAAACCGGCTATACTGCGGCCGGGGTCATGAAACCGATGATCCCCTGGCTCAAAGAACAACAGAAAAACTGGCCCCCCGATTATAGTTATGAATTGGGGGGTGAGGAAGAAGATACTGCGAAGAATGTCGGTGCAGTAATCAATTATCTGCCATTATCATTTTTTATTATTGTGCTACTCTTGATCGGGCAATTTAATTCCATTCGCAAGCCGCTGATCATTTTGCTAACAATTCCATTAGGGTTAATAGGCGTCATCTTTGGATTGCTTTTTACCGGTTCATATTTCGGGTTTATGCCGTTTTTGGGGGTGATATCGC
Organism: uncultured bacterium; assembly: GCA_964015645.1. Lineage (GTDB taxonomy): Bacteria > Calditrichota > Calditrichia > RBG-13-44-9 > J075 > CAXHHS01. Next base: position 12,015 of record CAXHHS010000031.1, on the reverse strand, counting down.
TTGCCGGAATTGTTATCAACAATGCGATTGTTTTAATAGATCGTATTCAAATCGAAATAGATGATTTTGGGCAAGCGTCAAAAGACGCGATTGTTGCAGCCGCGCAGCAGCGTTTCCGGCCCATCATGCTGACAACTGCCACCACATCTTTGGGATTAATACCGCTCTGGCTTGGCGGTGGTCCTACCTGGGAACCGATGGCGATCACGATTATCTTTGGATTATTGTTTGCTACCGTTCTAACCCTTTTGGTGGTTCCGGTACTTTACAAGATTCTCTTTAGAGTGAATTTTAGAGAAGCTTAATAGTGCCATTAAAACCCGCCTAGTTTCAAAAACAATTTGGCGGTGATTTTCGCATTGGCAAATTCTGTTTGTATGTTGTAAAAATAGTCCGTTCTGGAAGTGGCATATAACAAGGTGCTTAACCCGAAACCGGCAGTGAGGTGCCCTAAAATAGAGTGTTGCGCAGGCAAGTTTTGGTTGCTATTTTTCAGTTCGGCTTGTGTGTATGCCGTTTCGGGTTAGCACCAGGCCGTTAGGGCCTTAACAAGGTCACAGTAATTCAAATCAATCTGCTAATTTATAGTTGAAATTATCGAGCGAACTAAAACAGGTAACAGACAAATTGTGTGTTGACAATGAGCACACAGGTTACTATAATGCTCATGTATGAGATATTTTACGTGGAACAAAGAAAAAAATGAGAAACTGAAAGAAGAACGAGGCATCTCTTTTGAAAAAGTTATATTTCATATTGAAAAAGGAAATTTACTCGAAGTTATCAATCATCCGAATCAAGAGAAGTATAAAGGTCAGAGAATGTTTGTTGTAAACATTAATAACTACGTTTATTTGATTCCGTTTATAGAAGATGAGAAGGAGACATTTCTCAAAACAATTATTCCCAGTCGAAAAGCAACAAGAAGATATTTTAAAAAGGAAGATAAGTAATGGCTAAATTAGACAAATATGAAAAGGAAATATTAGAATCATACGAAAATGATGAATGGATTCCCGTAGAGGATGTCGAAGCAGCGAAATCTAAGTATCGGGAAATTGCTCGTTATACGATGCAGAAGAATAAACGAATTAATATCCGGATATCAGAGAAAGATTTAGATGGCATAAAATTAAAAGCGATGGAAGACGGAATGCCTTATCAAACATTAATATCAAGCATAATTCATAAATATGTTGCTGGAAAATTAATAGAAAAGAAATGATTGCGAGTATTCGAGAAACCTGTATTGTCTGTACGAAAGTTTCGCAAACATATGGTTTTTAAAGACAAAAGCCACACATTTACTTGTGGTAAGTTAGAGTTTTATAAAATAATATCAGGGTCAGCGGTCGCTGCAAAAAACGCAGCCACCAATTTGTGCAAATTCAATAAAAACAATATAGTGACAAGGCAGATGTAACAAGATGCTTAACTCGAAAACGGCAACTAATAACCCCGGAAAAGGCGTTGCGCAATCGACATTTTGTGGTTATTTTCAGTTCAGTTTTTATGTTTGCCATTTCGGGTTAGCACCAGGCGTTGTGCGCTTATAAATCAGTACTTCTTCTGACAGTCCTTTCTACACAATTTTAAATATGAAAGGAGAGTGAATATGGCCGCTCCCCGGCCAGAAAGAACTGAAAATGCTGAGGTGGCTGAGAAGCCAAATCCGCCGCCGGAATTAATTGGCAATATCGCGGAACTTTCGCAAAACGCAAAAGGCATCTATTTTCTTTATATCGGGGTGCTGGCTTACTGTGCGTTAACGGTAGCCGGTACCTCAGACCGGCAGATTGTGTTGAATGAATCCACTACTTTGCCGGTTATCAATGTACAGGTCTCTTTGGAAGGATTTTTCATTCTGGCGCCATTATTGGCAATCTTTCTTTTTATTTACTTCCAAATCTATTTGGGAAGATTAAGGCAGTTGTTTTTTGATCTGCGCACTAAATTCCGACCGATAAATGAAGCATGGCACATTTATCCCTGGATGTTGAACTTTGCCGATGAAGCCGGGGCAGGATTTACCACTCGCTTTATGTCCACTTTTTCTATCTGGTGGTCGCTGCCAATCGTATTAATGCTCCTGGCTTTGTGGTACTTAAAAAAGCACGAGCCGGTATTGGGTAGCATAATTGGGCTTCTGCCAATAATCGGCACCCTAATTGTTCTGGCTTTTTGGATTAAAAAGCCCGGTCAACCGCGAAAAATTGGCACCTCTCAACTAATGTTGCTGGGCATAGCCATTCTATTTGAATTCATATTTTTTGGAAAGTTTATGCCCGATGCTATGGCCGGTAAGAAAATCATCGGCGCCTGGCCGACCCTGGATGTAAGTTATGAAAACCTGGTTCAAAAGCAGGATGTCGCATATACAACACTGTACTGGGGAGAACTCAGCAAAGCGAAACTTCAGGGAGCAAATTTTACCGGCGCAATTTTACAGAAGGTGGATTTAAGCGGTACGGATTTGCGTAAAGCTATTTTTACCCGCGCCGTTTTAAAAGATGCCAATCTTGAGGGAGCGAATCTTCAAGAGGCAAGGCTGGAATTCGCTGAACTGGATGGAATAAATTTGCATGGCGCCAACCTCGTTGGTGCAGATTTCACGGGCGTCAATCTGCAGGGCTTTGATTTTACAGGGTATAATCTCCGGAATACGGTGTTTATTGATGCTAATTTGCAGTCATCAATTTTCGTTGATTCAGAACTAAATGGCACCATATTCCGTGGAGCAAGATTAGATAGCGCCAGTTTTTATCTGGACTATCAACAATTTGATTCGACAACAGATTTTCGCGGTGCAACGCTAAAAGGGGTAAAAGATGATTTTACCGGGCCCGATGCGCCATGGGAACAGGAAAATCTTTCTCGATCCGGTTTATCCGAACAACGATTTGAGTTGCACCAGCAAAGGCAGGTTGTTTTAGATCTTAAGACAGGTTTAACCTGGCAGCGGAGCGGCTCTGATCGGCAAATGGGTTTTTATGATGCGCAGGTTTATATTGAACAACTCAACAGGGAAAATGTTGCCGGATTCAATTACTGGCGTCTTCCAACAGTAGAAGAAGCGAAGTCTCTCTCGCCGGCGGATTCCTTGTTTGACAGCCGGCAGAATAATATTTGGACCAGAGATTTTGGAGAGGATAGGGGATGGTGTGTTTCTTTGTATACCGGTGAAATTGATGAATATCGGTCTTACGATGATGAACCTCTTATGTGGCCCTGGATACGAGCTGTGGTTGATACCCGACATGAGTCTTCGGAAGATGCTGTGCAGGATTACAAATAAGCACCACGTTTAAATCGCCCAAGAAAGTTGATTGCACGGTGGGCGCATAACAATTGCATGGAGTGCGATTCAGCCAAAAAACGGCCTCATCGCCTCATGCAAAGCGTTAGCTGTTTGATAAAATTCAATTTTCAGCCATAAATTATTATTGCAATGAGCCGATCCATATTCACTGCCAAAAAGCCGAGAAAGAATGTAAATATTGGTTGGATACCGAAAACTTTGACATTGAGGAAGCATATAGTTATAGCATGAATAATAAAGATAAACGACAGGTCAAGAAAATCGCATTTGAATATTTTGAACATATTGAAGATGAATGGAATGAATTTCAAAGGGAACGCAACAAATGAAAAAATACCATAAAGTAAGCGATATTCATTTTACTAACTGATGTTACGCACTCAGGCCATCAGAAGCCCTTAAAAGGGCTAAATGGTGGTTGGGCGGCTTTGAGTCCCCGCGATGAATCGCGGGGCTAGTCATATATTTTTATTAGAATTACTAGCCCCGTCCTTTAGGGCGGGAGTTGAAGAATCCACTCCATGCCGCAGGGGTTTTAACCCCTTTTCGCCATGCGTGCGTAACATGAGTTACTAATGAAACCCTCAAAATAAAGATTGATGGCAAATACTACGAATTTAAATTATCGGCTATATCTGAAAAATTAGCAAATGCTTCGAATATTGAGAAGAGTAAGTATGAAATATCTCCATCCTGATATGGTATTCATTGGCCATTAATTGATGAAGATTTAACGATTGACAGATTCCTGGGAATAAAACACACTCCCCAAAAAATAAAAGAAGTTGCTCAAGTTTAATGGGAAGTGCTTTATAGTCTGTTGCGCCAATGCCCTCGACCAGGTAAAAATGAACGTTATTCGATATTCCTTTCAACGCCATTTGATACCCAGCACTTCCGATTGTCCTGCATCAACCCCGGACATTTGATTTGACATCACTTCGCTCAAAATAATAAAACAGTTCTGCCTGAATTTATATCATACCGCTTGAAAACCATCACAATCAGTTGTATTTATTCACCCGAATAATATTATCCACTGCAATATGCGTAATTTTGCTTGAATATTTTCAAAATCCAATTGTGCAACCAATCACTCGGATATTACAAATTCATCCTATCTTCAGTCCGTTAAAGTGTAATCCTCTTTGAAATCGTTCCTTTTTTTAAGATAAGTGGTTTATCTGTAATATTGTCATTGTGAGGGAGGGAGAATGTTTGAATACTCTCGATAATTACAGCGTGTTTAGTCTGTAAAATGATACTATAGATTTGCTGCTAAATAACACCCCACACTCATTTCAGTTATCAAAAATATGTTTCAAGGATGAGGGGATATCTCGGAGATCGAGATAAAAAGGGCCAGGATGGCCAGTTATACGCCTTTTCATAAGGATGTTGAAGGTCGTTTAGAAGTTGCCACCAGGGCGCTAAGCCACAAATTCTCACTAAGAAATTTTGAAAACATTTTGAGAGTCTTCGTGACTTTGTGGCTTCGTGGCACAAAAAGACTTTTAAGACAGCCTTTTAAACCGGTATTCTTGTGAAATCGCTATGCGTTGCAGAGAGTGTAAACTTATCAAAAACAGATTTTTATGATAGAAGGATTTTGTGAATTCAATAAAATAAATAAATCGGAGTTAGAGAGATGGCAATATTGTTTCGATCAAATTTGAAAAGAACGGCAAATAAAATTTGGGTCTTTTGTGCGTTCTTATTCTGTTTTCTATCCGTTCAATTTACAACACCGGTATTTTCCCAGTCGGTCCCGATGATTAAAGGGTTCCGCACGGTAAATTATGGCGCAAGCGTTATTGGTGAAATAACCGGTGAAAAACCCCAAAGCAAGCTATGGTATAACGACGGCAACTGGTGGGGAATTTTATGGGATAGAACCACCCTACAGTTCAAAATATGGGAATTCCAAAAAGGCACCCAGGGGTGGTTGATGACCTCAACAGTCATTGATGATCGAAACAACGTGATTCTGGATGCCTTATGGGACGAAGATGATGATAAGCTTTATGTCCTTTCTCATGTTTTTGAAGTTCCGGCAAGAACTGTCTCCGACCCGGATAGCGCTGCCCGGCTGTATCGATTTTCTTATAGCTCCGGCTCTCAAACCTATTCATTGGATAGTGGCTTCCCGGTAACCGTTAACAGCGCAACAGCGGAAGTCATAACACTCGCCAAAGACACCGCCGGAAAATTATGGATAACCTGGATGCAAAGCTCCAGGATAAAATTTAATCGCTCCCAGGGAAGTGATACTGTTTGGGGGACGCCTTCCGACTTACCAGTACAAGGAGAAGATACCCACGAAGATGATATTTCCGCCGTTGTTGCCTGGGATGGCAAAGTCGGGATAATGTGGAGCAACCAGACCTCCGGTATTAAAGAGATGTATTTTGCCATTCATAATGATGGCGCCGGCGATTTTGACTGGCAGGCCCGGGAAACGGCGTTAACCGGCAACGGCAGTGTTGTGGATGACCATATCAATTTTTCAGTTTATAACGGAGAGTTATATGCAACTATCAAAAGTAGTTTGCAACAGCCAACCGAAATCATAACCTGGTTGATTAAAAGAAGCTCCAGTGGTAACTGGACCTTCTACCCGGTAACGGAAGTCCAATACCAATGGACGCGTCCAATTATGCTGATTGATGAAGATAATCAAGAAGTATATATTGCCGCAGCCAGTGATTACAACCCCGAGGACCCCGAGGGCGGTGCTTCTGACGACACCTTCATCTATTTCAAAAAAGCCGATTTGAACAACCCGGTTTTTGATTTGGGGTTGGGAGATTCATTGCTTTATAGCAGCACCGATCTAAAAATGAACAACCCGACGACGACCCGGCAAAACATCAATCAAGAAACCGGGTTTTTGATGATGGCATCGGATAAAACCTCCGAATTTTACATGCACAATTTTTTTGATGTCAACCAATCGCCATTGGTAAAAGCGTTTTCTCCGGCGCGAGGCCCGGCAGGAGCGGATATCAATATTACCGGGTTGTTAATGGGAGATGCGACCGGTGTTAGTTTTAACGGCATTCCGGCTGCTTCATTTACTGTGGTTAACGATACCTTAATACAAGCGGAAGTACCGGTTGGCACCACTACCGGGCCAATCACGGTCTCCAATTCCGCTGGCAGTAATAGCACCGATGATGATTTCGAGGTCACCATTCCCCCGTTTGATATTACCACCAGCGTTACCGGAAACGGGGCAATCACCCTGGATCCGGCTGGCGGTAGTTATAATGATGTAACCAATGTAACCATCACCGCAGTTCCCGCTTCCGGTTTTGCATTTAACGGCTGGAGCGGCGATCTTTCCGGCCTTGATAATCCCCAGGTTGTCCTGGTAAATGGCGATATGTCAATTAGCGCCGATTTCGTCGATGTGTTCGAGACGCTGGTTCCCACGGCAGAAGAAACCGAAACCGGTAACTCGGCATCTAATGTATTTGTATCAACCTCCGGACCGATGGATAAGGTGGAGGATGCGTTATATTTAGCCGCAATTTCCACTCGCAAGGAAGCCCCGGTTGCCTTTGTACAAGGTCTGGGGTTAACCTGGACAAAAATAAAAGAACAATGCTCCGGGCGTAACCAGGGAACATTGGAAGTATGGGCAGCACAGGGAAGCCCCAGCGGAGATGGCATTGTGACCGCAGCATTGGCAACCATTCCCGATTTCTCGGTAATCGCCGTTACCCGCTATTCCCAGGTTGATCCCATCGATCCGATTGGCGCGGTGCTCTCAGGCAATTCTAACGGAATTGATGGCGCTTGTACCAATGGCGATGATAGTCTGGGCTACGTATTTAATTTTACGACAACTACCAATCGCTCAACCGTTTTTGGGGCCGCCTCTTTAAGAAATCAAACCCATAACCCTGGCGCCGGTTTTACCGAGCAAGCAGAAATGTCACAAATCGGTGTAGGCGGGAACTCTGCCGGGGTTGCGGTTCAAGACCAGTTTGTAATGAACGCTTCGACAATCTCCTTAAACGGCAGCTTTAGCAGCAACACCGATTATGGCGCTATTGGGATCGAAATTCTGGCTGGTACCGGCGGTACTGCTCCACCGGTTCGTAACGTTGTTGTTACCGCTGTTGGGCCTGGAACTGTTACCGTCGACCCGCCCGGCCCCACTTACGATCAAGGAACCGTTATTACACTTACGGCCGTGCCGAATGAATTTTTCCAACTCCAAAACTGGAGCGGCGGTCTTACCGGTAACCAAAATCCTACTACCTATACCGTAGTGGATGATGATAGTATCTTTGCCAATTTTTCCAATTTTGCAGCGGAAAATTTAACCGTCAACGTTGTTGGGTTTGGCAGTGTCACCCTCGATCCTCCCGGCGGCGTTTATGTCCCTGGCGATACAATCACGTTGACTGCATTACCGGATTCCGGTTCCGTTTTTGATTTTTGGGGCGGCGACCTGGTTAGCGTTAATAACCCGGAAACCTTTGTAATGCCGATCGGCGGGGCAACGGTTACCGCTAACTTCTCCCAATTACCGCAAGTCACCTTAATTCCAACTCCCATCGGTAACGGAATAATACAATTGAGTCCCCCGGGTGGAACATATTTCCTGGGAACGAATGTTACCGTAACAGCATTGCCGGATTCCGGTAATGTTTTTGCATTATGGACCGGTGCGCTCAGCGGTGTTTTAAACCCGCAGACGGTGGTGATGGACGCCAACAAATCCGTAACAGCCATTTTTACAGCCTTGCCGAAATTCAAACTGACATTGCAGCCAACCGCTGGTGGAAATATTGTCGCCGGCCCGCCCAGTCCGGACAGCACTTATTTTATCGGCCAAAGCGTTACGCTAACTGCCGTTCCGGACAGCGCCAATGTTTTTCAACTCTGGGGTGGTGCTTTAAGCGGCACGGATAATCCTCAATCCATTTCCATAACCGGGGATGCAACCATTACCGCAACTTTCAATCGCCAATATGCCCTTAACCTGGCCGAGGTTGGCCGGGGAAACGTGGCATTAGACCCTCCCGGCGGAATTTATCTCTCCGGCACAACCGTTACTTTAACTGCAACACCGGACACCGGCAATACCTTTCTGGGGTGGAATGGTGATTTGAGCGGATTGTCAAACCCGGCGCTAATATTTTTCGATTCCGACAAATCGGTAACAGCGACATTTACCAGCAAATATGGGTTAACTGTCACCGAAACCGGCGCCGGAACTGTCACTCTTAATCCGCCAGGTAGCTTTTTTGATGATACGACAACTGTCACCTTAACCGCTGTGCCGGATTCCGGCCATCGTCTAAGCAGTTGGAGTGGCGACCTAAGCGGCGTAACCAACCCGAACACACTACTCATGGACACTACCCGCAATGTCACGGCAACATTTACCCAACAATTCAGGTTGGATATTGCGCAATTCGGGAATGGAACGCTTACCCTAACACCGCCGCCGGTTATCGCAGACTCTGCTGGTGGGCTTTATGATATTGGCACTGTGGTAACCGTAACCGCAACGCCGGACTCCGCCAATGTTTTTGGCAGCTTTAGCGGCGATTTGCAAGGCGCGGATTCATCACAATCGCTCACCATGGATGCTGATAAAAGCGTTACAGCACAATTTACCCGGCGCTATTTGCTGGGGATTGCCCAGATCGGTTCCGGAACCATTACGCTGGATCCCCCGCCGGATGCCGGAACCGTAAATACCGCCTTTTATAATGAAAGCACTGTGGTGACCGTTACCGCCACCCCCGATTCCGGAAACATCTTTTTTGGCTATAACGGGGATTTAAGCGGAACGAATCCCGTACAAACATTAACAATCGATTCCGATAAAAATGTAATCGCAAGTTTTAATCAGCAGTTCATTTTAAACATCACCACTTCCGGCGCCGGAACAGTTACGCTGGATCCCCCGGGTGGGGTATACTCCGATGGTACCGTCGTAACCGTAACCGCAGTACCGGATTCCGGCAATCGTTTTACCTCTTTTGCCGGTGATCTAACCGGTACAAACCCCGCGCAAACCATCACAATGAATGGCAACAAAAACGTTCTGGCAAGCTTTATCCGCCAGTATGTTTTAAATACGGTGGAAGCCGGCCAGGGAATCATCACATTAAACCCGCCCGGCGGCATTTATGATGTGGGAACACTGGTATTGGTAACCGCCACCCCGGATTCCGGCAGCATCTTCAATAGTTTTAGCGGCGATTTAAGCGGAACCAATCCCTTTCAAACCATTACGATGGGTTCCGATAAAGATGTAACAGCGTCTTTTACCCGGCAATATGCTTTTAACCTTACCACGGTTGGCGCCGGGTCCATTTTCCTGAATCCCCCGGGTGGTATCTATAATGAAGGCACAACTGTCGTTGTTAGCGTGTCCGCAGATTCCGGAAATGTTTTCCTGGGCTTTAGCGGCGATTTAAGCGGAACCGCCTCGCCCCAAATCGTTACGATGGATTCCGATAAAATCGTAACCGGGTCGTTTTCCCAGCAATTTGTGTTAAACCTTACCCAGGTCGGCAACGGTTCTGTTACCCTGGATCCCCCTGGTGGTTTTTACCCGGTAGGAACCACAGTAACGGTAACCGCCACCCCGGATACCGGCAGCGTATTCACCGGTTTTAGCGGGGATTTGGTTGGCAATACAACGCCCCAAGTTATCACGATGGATGGTAACAAAAATGTTACAGCGGCATTTGTTAACCAATATTCATTGAACCTGATACAAAGCGGTACCGGAACCATTACGCTAAATCCTCCCGGCGGTGTTTATTTGCATGGTACCGTGGTTACGGTAACCGCTACCCCGGATTCCGGCAGCCGGTTTGCCGGTTATGGCGGCGATTTAAGCGGCACACAATTGGAACAAACGCTTACGATGAATTCCGATAAAACTGTGATTGCCGCTTTCATTCAGCAATTTGTCATCAATCTCACGAATTCGACGGGTGGCAGCGCAACGCTTAGCCCACCCGGTGGTTTGTATGATGTTGGCACGCAAGTAACGGTAACCGCAATCCCGGATTCCGGCAATGATTTTACCGGTTTCAGCGGCGACCTGGCCGGCACCAACAATCCACAAGCCGTATTTATGGATTCCGATAAAAATATATTTGCGAATTTTACCCAGCAATTTGTTCTCAACTTGAACCAGGTTGGCTCCGGTACTGTCACCTTTGACCCGCCCGGCCCGTTGTATGATATTGGCACAGTAGTAACCGTTTCGGCGACCCCGGATTCCGGGCATCGGTTTGATGGATTCAGCGGTGTATTAAGCGGTACAACATCCCCACAAACCGTCACCATGGACGGCGATAAAAACCTGACAACCACCTTTATTCAGCAATTTACCTTTGATGTAATCGTCGCCGGTTCCGGTGCGGTTACTCTCAATCCGCCCGGCGGCCTTTATGATGCCGGTACCGTTGTAACCGTAACGGCATTGCCGGATTCCGGCCACCGCTTTGGTGGTTTTGGCGGTGATCTCAGCGGTACTGCCACGTTACAGCCGGTGGTTATGGATTCCGATAAACTTGTCACCGCCGGATTTATTCAGCAATTTAGCCTTAGCGTTACCCAGGCGGGCAGCGGAAATGTTACCGCCAGCCCCAATCCCTTTTCCGGCGATTTATCGAATGGCCTTTACGATAATGGCACAATCGTAACCATTACGGCTACCCCGGATTCCGGCAGTATTTTATTCGGATTTAGCGGCGATTTAAGCGGAACGAACTCTCCGCAGACATTAACAATGAATTCCGATAAAGCGGTCGCGGTCAATTTTACCAACCGGTTTGCCTTAAACCTGACGCAAATCGGTTCCGGTACTGTAACGCTGAATCCCCCGCCAATTGTAACGCCCGAAGGCAGCCTTTATGATGCCGGCACTGTTGTAACCGTAACCGCTACCCCGGATTCCGGCCATCGCTTTGATGGGTTTAGCGGCGATTTAAGCGGAACACTTTCTCCCCAAACTATCACGATGGATACCAATCAGGATATTGCGGCAACATTTATACAGGAATTTACCGCAACAATTACCACCATCGGTTCCGGCATCATTACCCTGGATCCTCCCGGCGGCCTTTATGATATCGGAACGGTGGTAACCGTAATCGCCACCCCGGATTCCGGCCATCGTTTCGCCGGGTTTAGCGGGGATTTAACAGGGACAACTCCCTCGCAAACCCTGACCATGAATTCCGATAATAACGTGACCGGGGCATTTTTGCAGCAGTTTGATTTAAATCTTACCGAAGCCGGTTTTGGAAATGTAACCCTCGATCCGGCGCCGTTTACTCCGACACCCACCGGTGGCCTGTATGATGCCGGCACAACCGTTACGCTAACAGCAGTCCCCGATTCCGGCAGTGAATTTAGCGGATTTAGCGGCGATTTGGGCGGAACCACTAACCCGCAATCGCTGACAATGAATTCCGATAAAACCGTAACGGCAAGTTTTACCAGTCGATTTCTGTTAACGGCAACGCCAATCGGCTCCGGGACAATTACACTCAATCCGCCCGGCGGCCTTTACGATGAAAATACAGTTGTTACCGTAACCGTTTCACCCAATCCCGGTTTTGTTTTTAGTGGCTGGAATGATGATTTAAGCGGTTTAAACACTTCCGAAAATCTTTCCATGAATAGTGATAAAACGGTATACGCCGTTT
>CAXHHS010000030.1:0-17763 GCA_964015645.1 uncultured bacterium | reverse complement strand
GGGCTCGGAGATGTGGATAAGAGACAGATGTTACCAGACCAGGGTTAGCTAACAAACTATTATTCCGCTTTTTTTTCTAAATTTTCTATGATTCTTATTGCCCGTTTTTCCCAGGAAAATTGTAAAACGTCTTTCCAAGCTTGCTCAGCCAGCTCTTCCACCTGCTTTTTATTTTGGATAACCTGGCTTAAAGCTTTAACCCAATCATCAAGGTTATCCGGTTGGCAAAACATAGCATTTTTTTCGTTTAATACTTCGTGAAAAACCGGAAGATTGCTGGCAATAATCACCCGGCGGGCAGCCATGTATTCAAACATTTTCATTGGGCTTAGCCAGGAAGATATATCTCCACCGCTACTGCCGGATATCTTATCCTGGTAAGGCATCAACAGGGCATCACATGCCGCCAAATGCAGCGGTAATTCTGCATTGGGAATGAATCCCAAAAATTGCACATTTTTTAGCCCCATTCTTTGGGATTCGTGAACATACTTTTCAATATCGCTATCGTTTCCTCCCATCAAGATAAATTGCAATTTAGGGAAATGTGCTGCTAATTTTAAAATTACTTTTATACCTCTTCCCTTATAAAAATGACCGGCATAACCGATAGTCGGAGATTTTTGCAATAAATTTAACTTTTTTCGCGCAGTAGGAGCATCAGGAAGATTTCGAAAACACTCGAGGTCTACCGCATCCGGGCTTACTAAAATTTGGTCTCCCAATAAATTGTTTTTGAAACGTTCTAAAAGTGCCATTTTTAGGGCTTTTGATATAACAACAATCTTAAGAAACCCTCTCCCCATCGCTAACAAGCGTATGCCAAGATTTTTAGGTGGTGGTTGATGCAATTCGCAAATTGTTGGCAACCCTAAACCGGCAGTAACAGCAGCCGCAGGAAGGTTTCGTGTTAAGACTAATTGAGGGTTTGCTTTATACGCATAAACTCCTGATTTAACAGCATAATGGTATAATCGTAGCGTTTGTGAATACTGAATCCAGCGAATTGGAAATGTATTCCGAATTCCATAATGAGTCCAAATATCCTGGTGGTTATTTAGACCGTTGGAAGTATTTCTTTGGGGGGCTAATAATTCGATTGCATTCCCGTTTTGTTGAAAGGCCTGGCACATCTTCATCACGTGAATGCTGTTGGCAGTGCGAGAAGGGATTGTTGAGGAAGAAATGTAAATGATTTTCATTAGGTAGTTGAAATCTTCTGTCCCTTGGTACTAATTTTTAATACTCCCAGGTCTTAAGATAAGATTTAACTTATTTAAAAGCCATACTCCGTCTTTACCCAATAGCCATTTAGGCGTTAATAGATATAGCAAAAGAAAATTGCAAGCTACCAGGATAGCTGCTATGCTAAGAATCGCAATTGGAAACTGAAATACTTCTCTCAAATAATTTACGACATACCATAATTGCCCCCCTATAATTATAGCAATTAAAAACGCCTGGAAATGAGCATTCAAAAATTCTTTTATATTAACAATTGTCATTTTTAGAGCGAACTGGGTTAACAAAAGAAAATTTATAAAAACCGCGATTATTACTCCTGTAGCTACTCCTGACAGCCCCCATTTTTTACCCCAAAAAACACAGAACAATACCATAAAACCAAAGATAAACTGGCGCCAGGCAAATTGATATATTTTACCGGTTGCTCTTAAAAGGGAAGCACTCACTTTGTAGCTTGCTCGAAATAACATTCCAATTGTTAGTATCTGAAAAGGAATAATAACCTCCGTCCAATTTGGCCCTAACAAAACATTGATAATCTCGGGAGCTAATATAAAAATCGAGGTGCTTAAAGGGATTGTAACAAAAGCGATAAATGTAAAACTTCGCCTATATGCCTCACTTAATCGCCTCTTTTGGTGTTGTACTTTTGCCATAGCCGGAAAAAGTGTTTTATCAAATGCTTTCCCGATTATCGCATTAGAAAAATTCATTAAATTGTAAGCGCGACCATAAAACCCCAGTGCTTCCGCCCCTAAATAACGGCCAACAATAAGGTTATCTCCTTGGATAGCAAAATAATTGAACACTTTAGCTATTGACCAACCTCCTCCAAAGTAGAATAAGTCCTTCAATGCAGAGATATCGAACTGTAATTTTTTAGGATGTGTTTGGATAACAAGAAGCGTAATACTGTGTATTATCGTGTTTGCCAAATGGGCAACAACCAAAGCCCATACACCAAATCCCATAAATGCAAGGCTTACACCAATTATTATGTAACCTATACTGTAGGAAACAATTCCTACAGTTGTTAAACGGCGGAATTGAAGCTCTTTTTGTAAAAGTGCATCTGCAACAACCGAAAGGCCAGTAAATGGAAACATCAATGCAATCACTCTAAGTATCGTTGTTAGTTCCGGCATGTGAAAAAATGCCGCAAAAACAGGAGCTGCTGCGATTATCAATAATGTCATAAAAGTCGAAAAAAGAACAGCAAACGTAAAGCCGGATCGTATATGCCTTTCTTCGATTTCCGAGCGTTGAATGATTGCAGGGCCAATACTCAACATAGAAAAAATTTCTACAAACTGCAAAACAACCAGTGCGGCTGAAACCAGCCCAAAATCATCCGGGCTAATTAGACGTGCAACAACAGCAAGGAATACAATTCTTAAAAAATAGTTAAATCCAAATCCGGAAAAAACCCAAAAGGATCCAACAAGGATTCGATCAGTTAAGCTTTTTGATGTTGGTTTTCGATCATTATGAGGTGAGGTATTCGTCTTGTTTTCCTCTATAACTTTTCACATATTGCACATATTCTTTTTGAATCATGCTCTTCAGCTCGGAACAAATTATTGACATAATAGCGATATACTCTATTTAACATCGGCTGGTTGTTTAAGATAAAAAACCTGTTTGCCAGAATTCTTTCTACCCACCTGGTTTTAAAAGATATTTTATTGATGTAGTAATAATTTCTGATTTTAAAAAAAGGTTTTACGCTTTCGGAAAGGGAGTCTAAGTTAAAATGTTGGTAATGTTTAGGATTCAATTTAACATTTTTACTGGGAACGGTAATTATTAATAAGCCGTTATCTTCCAAATAATAATGAACTCCCTGAAGAAAGTTTTCAATTTCAACGGGAGGAATATGTTCCAATGTTTCGACGAGTGTTACGACATCATACTTCTTATTCAAGAATGTTTCATCAGTAATATCCCCGTAAACATATTCGACCGACGGACTCATTGCTTGCGCAAGACGAATAGCGGTTTCCGAAAAATCCACACCAATCAATTCTTTATCTTTAAAAGCCTGTTGTGTTTCATAAAGCAACTTTCCATCTCCGCAGCCGACGTCGAGTAGAGATTGAAATTCAATGGATTTTAGCTGTTCCAATACAAAAGCAATGTAGGAAATATATTCATATCCCCAACCTAACGTTAAAACTTCCGAGAAATTTCCATTGTAAAATTTTGGAATATAGTGATATGGAAACTTGTATATTTGTTCTTGAATTGTTTGTTCTTTACTTAATTCAATCAAGTTCTCCTCCCGTCAAAAATTGAGAATTTGTACTTCTCGTATCGCTTAAAACGCGTTCTTCTATTAAAAAGCCTGCGTAATTATTCGCTAACTTTTCTAAACCAAGTTTATTATAATGAACAAAGTCAACAAAAAATTCCTCTCTTCCATCCATTAATTTATTATTATCCAAAAATAATACCCCGGTATTTTTTGCTACTTTTTCAATAATCTTGTTAAAGTAGATGTGGTGCTTCAGAAATTCCTGATGGAAAGGATAAGCCACAATATTATTATAGGGTTTATGGGAGATGTGGTGCACAAATTTTTCCTCATCCGGTTGTAGTGGTTGGGTAGCTAACAAAACCGGGATGCCTCGACTTTTAGCTATTGCAACAAATGTATTTATATTTCTTTCAAATACTTGAACGGCAATAGAATCCGGTTTATCACCATAAGATTCTCGTATGATATTCGGTTTTAGTGTTTTGCTTTTTTGTAACAATTTCGTCACTTTTTCCTTAAAAAACCAATAACTACTAAAGTGTTGAAAAATAATATTAAGCAGTTTGGAATGAGCGGGGTTTGAAGGACTATTATAAAAATTATGTGAATATTTATTTGAGTAATCATATTCGAACCCGGGCCAATACATTACGAGCAAATCATTAATATTATGACTCAAAATAATTAAATCCGGATTCCAGGAGAGAACATCCAAAGCTAATAGGATAATAGAGTGTGGTGTGGCATAAGCAGCATTTCCGACATTAACCACCTCAATATTATTTCTATTTAAGCGTTCTCTTAAATAATTCTGTAGCAACAGAGGATAATGAGTCGAATCTACTAAATTTTCTGTTGTTGAACCACCAAAGCAAATGATTCTATAAGTATCTTCTGATTTATTTAAAGGATATGTTTCATTATGTCGTGAAGAAACATATCGGGTTCCGTCAATTATTTGATACGGCTTAAAACCAAATGTTCGAAATGGAATTGCCTTCTTAACCGGTTTTGATAAATGATTTCGATGATTGGAAAAAAAACCTTTATCTATATAAGCATCATATATTCTAATCCCGAATTCAAAACCAATAAATATTAGGAACATAGAGAAAAGGATAAGTAAAAGTTTTTGTCTAAATGAGGTTTTTGATGGATTGCTATCCATTTATTAAGCCCTTAAACTGGAATAAATTATGATTGTACTAAGGCCAAGCAACGTGATTATAGAAAAACTCAAATAAATGATTGTAAACCCATTTGCTAAATATGATAATAACAAAATCGTCGAGTTTTTCATTAAAAAACTCAACAGTATAATAGCAGGAACAAATATTCCACCTTGAGAGAGTATGTTATGTCTTATAATATAACTTAGCGCTCTGCCAGGGTATCGGGCACGTAATTCTTTCATGTTTTTGAAGTGAACTGCAATCATTATCATTTTATTACTAGTTGGCTCACCCAATATATCCTTTGGGTAATTCGCATAAACACTTCTAAAGACATTGTACAAACTAGCTCCCAGGAAGGCCCCGAAAACCCAGTATAGTGTAATCGCTTCGGCTAAGTATAATCCGATAGCCAGGGATGGCAGCCAAATAGCATATTGCAAATTTGAATTCAGTACTTCCAATCGTTCACCCAATGATGATGTTTTTCCGGTAAAGCGTGCGACTTCTCCGTCACAGCAATCAAACACCATCCAAAAAAAGAGTAAAATTCCACCCATCAAATATTGCTGGTATATAAATGAAATTGACCCCGCAATGCCTAACAAAATCGAGAACAATGTAACAATATTAGGATGCACGCCTAATTTTGCCCAAATATAATAAGACATTCTCATCGAAACCCGGCGAGCTAAGAAGACCAAAATAAACTTCTCTTCATCGGAGCGTTTAAGTGAAGGATACATAATTTTTTTTACTTCATTTTTCAATTGGATCATTTTTTCCTTAACAAAATTTTCTTAATGGATAGATTTACCTGATCATTACGAGGTCTAAGATTTTTTTTATATAATCTTCGACATACTGCCGACCCTGTTTTAAATATTCCTGCGGCTTTAGTTGAGGGTCTTCATTTAAAAGGCATCCTTTAATTCCAGTTAAAAATGCCGACCTTACCCCGGTTGCAAAATTAACTTTACTAAACCCGATATTTAACAATCGAGTTAATATCGCATCATCCAAACCGGTTGCGCCGTGTAATACAATTGGCTTATTGCAATTCTCTTTTATCTCTCGGATTAACTCCCATTGTATATCCGGCTCGCCCTTGTAAAATCCATGCGCTGTGCCGATAGCAGGAGCAAATAAATCTACCTGTGTATTTTCACAAAAGAAGCAGGCATCTTCTAAAGAAGGGAATTTAGCGATTTCAGCAATCACTTCATCTTCCTTACCGCCGATAACGCCCAATTCTGCTTCTACCGAGGCACCGGTTTTTCGAGCTAACGCGGCAGCCTCATTTGTTAATTCTATATTTTTTTGAAGTGGTAAACGAGAGCCATCGAACATTACGGAACTGCAACCGGCAGCCAGGGCGACATCAATATCATTTATATCCATTGCATGGTCAAGATGTATTGCTACCGAAACATTATATTCGCTGCTAATTTCTCGAATCGATTTTACAAAATGTGAAAAACCAAAATAGGATTTGATAGAGGAAGGGGTTGATGCTAAAAATGCAACAGCCTGATAATCTGCTAATTTTCTACAAACGGCATGAAGTATATCGTAATTTCCACCCACGACATCAAAAGAAGGCGCAGTTAGTTGTTTTCCTTTTATTTTGTGTATTAATTCAATACCGGTTAATACGGCCATGAAGTAATCTCTTACTGGTAATCTTTATTTTGATAAAGCAACTTAGCTTCCTCGTAATCTTCGGGAAAATCAATTTCAATTGATAATCGATTACCGATATCGAAATTTGAGACTCTAATTTTTTGATCGATGAGGTCCTGAATGACCAATTCAAAAAAATCATCATGCCGGCCTTGTTTTTCAATTCTATTGCAAATATTTTGCACAATTTTAGGGGCTAAATATTTATTTACTTTAGCCAATCCGGTAAACTCTCCAAAAGCTTCACCACAAGCCATCTCTTTGTTTATTTCAACAATTTTCTCACCATCAAATTTTACTTTCATATCTTCCGGAATCGTTTTCTTTTTGTTAACGGCTAAGACTATATCGCCTTTTTCTTTTTGCAGATCACATAAGATATCACTATCGAAGAATGTATCAGCGTGCATAAAATAAAACCCCTCACGGATATAATCGCGGGCAAACCAAATTGAAGCTAATACATTTGTTCTGTCATAGAAGGGGTTTTTAATCAATACAAAATCTTTTCTATTATATTCTTCTTCAAATAGTTCGCTCTTATATCCGATAACGATAATCTTTTTTTTAACACCTATCTGGCTCAGAGCCTCAATTTGGTGATCAATAATTCTTTTTTTTCCCAATGTTAGAAAACTCTTTGGCAGACCATTGGCTAACTCCGCAATGCGACGCCCTTTTCCCGCAGCCATAATTACAGCGACCATAGTTCTTTCCTCTCAGTCCGGTTGAAAGTTAAATGCCTCTCGATAAATCACACTGATATCTGCTTCTTCATGCCACCAGGGATCATTTGCCAAATTACCGCTAACTAATTTTGCTAATTGATCACACATATTTTCGGTGATTCCTAAATCTTGTATTGCCGGTAAAAGATCAACTGTTTTCATAAACAGTATTAACAAATTATATATATCACTCGGTTTATTTTCTATTTCAGTATCTAAGGCTCCCCCCATCCACTCAGCTATATCATCAAATCGTTTTGAGGATTTTTGGTATGTTGTTTTAACCCAGGCCGGGTATAAAGCGGCCAATCCTAATGCATGGGGTGTTCCGGTTAATACTCCCAGGGGATATTGTAGGCGATGGGGTAAACAAGTCGAAGAATTAGCAAGGTTATACCCCATTAACATACTGTAAAATGACAAGTTAGCTCTTGCTTCCAGGTCATTAGGATTTAATAATATTTTCGGCAAATATTGAGTAACGGCTTTAATGGCTTGGCGGCTAAATAAAGCGGTAACATATGTTGCTTTCCGGGATAAGTATGTTTCGACTGCATGAGTAAAAATATCGAACCCGGTAATTCGGGTAAATTCCGGGGAAAGGGTTAAGGTCAATTCAGGGTCGACAATAGCAGCTTTCGGAAAAATCATATTCCCCCTAATGCCTCCCTTTAACTCCTTTTCCGGCCAGCTAATAATTGCCCCTTTACTCGTCTCCGCCCCTGTTCCGGCTGTTGTCGGAATGGCAATAACCGGAATTGTCTTATCCGTAAGCTTTTTGTTTTCTGTTAAATACTCCTCCGCTTTCCCTCCCTGTATAGCAATCACTGCGGCGGCTTTGGTTGCATCGATAACGCTGCCGCCGCCTAACGCAATCAACATATCAAATTTATGATTTCTGATGTAGGAAACGATTTCATTTACCTGGTGAACCGTTGGCTCTGAAGTTATTGCATTACAATTCTTAACGTGAATACCTGCCGTTTCCAATAATGTAACACAACGGTTTAACAAGCCGGTTTTTAGCGGCGAGTTTCCACTAACAATCAGGGCCGATTTACCATAATTCGAACAAATTTCATCTATTTTATTTAGAGTGTTTAACCCGAAAAGAATCTTGGTAGGCAGGTAAGATGTCCAGGAAATATCAGTAAGTTTAAAAGGATCGGAAATCATGAAGAAGTTTATAAATTTTCTGTGATGACAAGTTCATCAATGCCTTGATTTTGCATTTTTCTTAGAATTTCGGCTCGTTGAATATATGTTTCTTTAAGAGAATCATATATGTTGAGATATAGGCTAAAGAAGTCATTATACATTAGGTGCTTTTTTGTGTCAGGCTCAAATGTTCTTTCTATTTCGCAAAACTGTTTAAAACCATCCATTCCATTGTTATAGACGCCGATTCCTACCAAAGAGATCAAAGCAGCCCCAATTGCTGTTGTTTCAAAATTCTTCAACTTCTGAATCGGAACGCCCAGAATATCTGCCTTTACCTGGTTCATAACATCGAGGCGTGACAACCCACCAGAGACAGTAATTTTATTTATTGGCACATGATATTCTTTTAGCACTTCGGCTATATGGCGCACCGAAAACGCAGCTCCTTCAAACACTGCGCGAATAATTTGCGGTCTTCCATGCGATCTGTTTAAACCGAAAAACACTCCCCGGCAGTTTGGATCCCAAATAGGGGTTCTTTCTCCCAAAAGATGCGGCAAAAAAATTAGTCCCCCGGGACATGGTGGTTGGCTTTTAACTTCTGCTTCTAAATCCTCATAAGGATCAGGATGGTTTTTAAAAAACAATTGGCGTAGCCACTCAATAATTCCACCGCCAAGATTATTGGAACCTCCGGCAAGCCAATATTTCTTTTTTAAATGTGGAGTAACGTAAAATCTTTGTTTCGGATCAAATAAATTATGTTCGGACACAGCTCTAAAGCTTGTAACTGTACCGGAAACATCAACAGCCTCCCCAATTTCAAATGCTCCTGTACCGGTAACGGCTGCTAGGGCATCGTAGGTAGAAAGAATAACATGGCATGTATTCGGTATACCTAATTCACTAGCAATACCCGGCAAAATAGTTCCTAAATCTTCCCCCATATTACGCACTTCCGGAAACTTCTCTACATCTATCCCTAAAGAAGAAAAGAGGTTTACCGGGTATGAATGCTCCGGTAAAACATAGTGGAATTTCATAGCATTATTCGGATCGGTTATATACCGGCCCGTCAATAAAAAGTTTAAATAATCTCCGGCATTTAGAAAATGTTGTGCCCTATGATAAATATCCTGCTCATGTTTTGCTAACCACATAATCTTAGGAATCATTAAATCAGGGGAGCTTTTATAACCGGTTTTATGATGAATAGCCTGAAATTCAACCGTGTGAGCGAGTATTCGTGCTTCGGATATCGATCTTGTATCTGAAACCAATATAGAATTTCTTAGGGGATGTCCTTTTGAATCTAGCACAACAAGACATGAGGCTGATGTAGTTACTGTAATATAAGAAATATCCTGGGCACGTTTACCCAATTCTAACGTAACATCACGAATTACTTTTTGGGTTAGTTGAAACCATTCAGTAGGATTTTGCTCGACCTTTTCGTTACTAACAAAAGTTTGAACGGGTTGAGAAGAGCTTGCTAACGACACTCCATCAAGTGAAAATGCAATGCAACGAACACTTTTCAACCCCAAATTGACAACAAGTATGATCATTATTTTTCTACAGTTAATTTTAACTCAAAATATTTGAATTAATTTAAATTGATTCCCGATGAATCAATTGTTGTGCTTTGAAAAGGCATAAAGATAACTCGTTCAAGCCTTCCATCATCATCTCTATCCAGTATCTTGCTTGTTATAAAAGCTTCCGAGGTGGTACCCCAATAATTGTTCTCAGCATGCACCGTTTCTCGAGCAGTATCTTGCCCTAATTTAATGTGGAACCCATTTGTATTTCTGAAGTTATTCCAATTAGCGGTTAGTCTTATAGAAGGCTGTGCATGAGAGAATTGCCGAAGATCGATGTTGATATTATTAGTCCGAAAATCATTGGTATGAACTCGCAAATCAGATTCCCCCAGAGTAACAACATTCGTATCAGAAAATTCAAAACTATTATGATGAACCAACCCATCAGATGTTTTCAACTCAGTATTTAAATTGGAATTTGAAAACATATTATTGCTTAACAGAAAATTAGTGGCACCAAATATCTCCACATCATGACCATTATTATAAAATATAGACTGCCGGCAACCAGAATCAGTTGCTATATTAAAATTAGTTCCGGTTCTGGAATTTTTAAACAAACAGTTATCGACTGCTCCATCTGCCCGGGATATTTTTAAGGCGATATCTTCGGAATTAAAGAATATGGAATTCCGAACACTAAAATTGCCGCCAATAATGGATATTTCTAATGTGTTTAATACCAATAAGTTACGAACTTGCAAATTATTAATGGTATCGAAAATAACTTTGCAATTTTCATTGTTGGCTTTGGTAAAGATGTACAATTTGGAGTTATCAGCGATGTTTACCGCCCCTCTTATCGTTAAAGATAAATTATCGTCGGTAAAAACCAAAAAGTTCACTCCGCTAATTGTAAGCTGGGAGTTCCGGTCAAACGTTGTATTATCATTAATTTCAATAAAAGTATCCTGAAAATTTATAGCTTGATTCAGATATATTCCTGTAAATTCTTGTTTATTCAAATTTATATTACCGGTATTCGAATCATTCATATCGTGAATATATTGCCATCCCCAAAGATCGTGCTCCGCAACCACATTATACGCGCCCTGCGGAACGTTGTTAATATTCCACGAACCATCCGCTGCTGTGGTAGCACTGGCAACCGCCGTATGCTCCCGATGGTCAAACTCCGTTTCCTGCGAAATTTGCACCCCAATATTTGGATACTGCTGATTAATGCGCACTAATGCCGTATCCAATTCCATCGGGGCGTAAAGGCTAACGGTAACGCCGCTATGGTCGCTCTGCCCTTCTAACATTACTCTCCCTGATATCGATGTGGAGCCGTTATTGGAACCGGTACCGCTATCCCCGCAAGATAGGAGGAAAAAGGACAAAGGAAAAAGGATGAAGGATAAATATAAAAATTTTAGAGTGGCGCTGGTTTTCATGCTAATATTCCTCACAGATACTCATCCACACTTTTTGCAAAAGCTTTAAAGTCGCTCGAACTTTTTAGCATATTATACAATTGTTCCAAATCGATTTTAATATATTCGTGAACCGGCAAATTTCGTAACCCAATCATACTGGTAAGCTTTTGAGATAAGTTTAGGTCTAAATAGTCAAACTGCTGGAGCAATTCGATACACTCGCTGTAGGTACCCGGGGTCCCGAGGTTGTATTTACTAACGAGATGGCAGGCGATATCAATCGTAATTTGAATACTCTCAAACAATCCATACCGTAATGCCCATTCCTGTGGTTCTTCGCTTTGGATATTTTTTAAGGAATATCTTTTACGAAAGCTCTCTAATTCGGCGATGTTATTTTCCAAAAGTTTAAGCTTTTCTAACATCCGCTCTTACCCCAAAAAGCCCGTTTTCCAGGCGCTCTCTTAAATTCCGGTCCATCATTTGGCGCAAATACTGCGTATCGAGATAGTATAAGTAGCAATTTTTTTTAAATTCAACTAACGCCTTTTCATTTTTGCTACAAATTATCTTCCCTTTACTAACAATTTCAAAAACAAGTTTTGGCTTTCGTTTGTATAATTGGTTCAACACAATCAAATCGACATTACACTTTAACCTGGATTCCAGTTTTGCGGTTATATAACCAATTTCCAGTAACTCCAAATCTCTATTGGTATGAATGCCGATATCGATATCGCTCATGGCAGTTGCCTTATTTTGGGCATGAGAGCCAAAAAGGATGGCGAAATTCAGATAATCAAGAGTTTGCAAATATTCTGCTGTTTTATGGATAATATCTGCGGAAGATAGTTTTGTTTGATTAATGTCTTTTAACAGGCTCATTTTAATTTCTCAATCCTCCAACAGGGCATTCAAAATATAGCCCTGCTCTTCTCTTCCTAAATACGGATGCATCGGCAAACTAAAAATGCGCCCGGCAATTTCTTCGCTCACCGGAAAGTCGCCGGTTGAATATCCCAAATTGGCGAACGCTGGCTGCAAATGCAACGGTTTGGGATAATAAATAGCTGTTGGTACGCCGCGGGATTTTGCTTTCGCAACCATTTCATCGCGGGCGTCGCTTAAAATCGAATATTGCGCCCAAACGCAGGTACGATCCGGTTTGATAATAGGAGTAACAAATTTTTCCTTTAACATTTCCGAGTAACGGGCGGCGATAGTATTTCGCAGCGGGAGTTCTTCATCAAATATTTCCAATTTGGCTAAAAGCACTGCCGCTTGCATTGTATCTAAGCGGCCGTTAATGCCAATTCGCACGTTATCATACTTGTGATGCCCTTGCCCGTGTACCCGAATAGATTTCATTTTATCCGCGAACAAATCGTTATCCGTAAAAATTGCGCCACCATCTCCATAGCACCCTAACGGTTTAGCCGGAAAAAATGATGTAGAAGCAGCATCACCGAAACACCCGGCCTTTTTTCCCTGGTATTCTGCACCGAAAGATTGAGCGGCATCTTCGATGACAAACAGGTCATGTTTTTTAGCAATCTGTTCGATTTCGGAATAGTCAGCCGGTTGGCCGAACAAATCTACCGGAATAATACCACGGGGTCGTAATCCTCGGCTGGTAAAAAAATCGCTTTCCAGAATTTTTTGCAGAGCGTGGGGATTAATATTGTATGTATCTGCCTCAATATCAACAAAAACAGGAGTAGCGCCAAGCAGGGAGATCACCTCAGCAGTGGCAAAAAATGTGAAAGGTGTGGTGATGATCGCATCGCCGGGGCCTACGCCGTATGCTAATAGTGGAATTATCAGGGCATCAGTGCCACTGGCACAAGTTACGCAGTGTTTTACACCAACGTAATTTGCCAGCGTTTCTTCCAATTCGTGCACCTCCGGCCCCATAATATATTTACCGTGATCGAGCACTTTTTGAATGCGCGTTTCTACACTCTCACGAATTCGTGACTGTTGGGCGCCTAAATCTATAAATTGGATACTTTTTTGCATTGTTTCTACCATAGTCTCCTCAATAACATCATTCGGTTAATTTTACAGATTGTAATAATCGATTATCTTGTGATAGCATGTTTCCAAATCTTGTAAATCTTTTTGCAAAATGGTTTTTAGAACGTCAACGTTGATACTTTGATAATCATGCACCGCAATGTTTCTAAACCCTATCATCTTCTGCAATTTTTCCGAAAGCTCGTGATTGAGCACCTTTTTTTCGGCCAAAATCGCGAAGTGCTTTTTAAGTGTATCCGGCAACCCCCAGTCTTCGCTAGTGATTGTATGAGCAGCAATATCAACCGCCGCTTGAATAGCACGCTGGAGGTTTAAAACAAAGATGTCCTGTTTGTCGAAATCATCGAGCGAAGCGGGGTCGAGTTGGGTAGAATCTTTAATTCGCTGGAGGCATCTCTGGATAATGGCAACTTTTGCTAACAGAATATCTTTCTCAACCATTCAACACCCGGCGTTTTAAGACTGCTTCTTCGATTGGGCGGCGGATCATTTTTAAATCGTGATACATATTATTGGATTTTATAACAAACAAATTTAGTTGATGTTGATCTTTCACCAGTAATGGTTTTCCTTTTGTTAACACTTGCCGTTGCAAAATCGGTGTAACACTGTTTAAACAAACCAGGTCAACTTTCTTTTGCAATTCTTCAGCAAGGGTATCTTGCATTTCAAAAATTTGCATGGCAGCAGGCATATGCGAGTGTTGAAACAAAACCGCAATATCGACATCACTTTCCGCATGAATTTTTCCGCTAACCACAGAACCGTAAAGATATACCGCAATAAGCCCGGGAGTATTTACAAAAAATTGCTGAATTTGTTTTTCTATATCGATAATACTCATTTTTATATTACTACTTCTTCCGCAATGACTTCCACAACCTCGCCATTTTTGTGGTATTTTCGCTGGCAATTTTGACAGGTTGCCGAAGCGCCGTTAAACATCAGTTTTGTTCCGCAACGGCACATCCAGCCGGCAATCTTACCCGGATTGCCAACCATCAGGGCATATTCCGGAACATCTTTCGTTACCACAGCACCAGCGCCGATAAAGGCAAACTTGCCAATTTTCGTTCCACAAACAATTGTCGCATTTGCGCCAATCGATGCGCCATAGCCGACTTTCGTTGGGGTATAATGTTCGCTACCGCGTTGAGGAAATTCGCAGCGAGGATTCAGCACATTGGTAAAAACCATCGAAGGGCCGCAAAAAACGTAATCTTCCAATTCCACACCTTCGTACACCGAGACGTTGTTCTGAATTTTCACATAATCGCCGATTTTTACGTTGTTGGCGATATTCACGTTTTGGCCCAATGAACAGTTTTTCCCGATTTTGGAACCGCTTTGCACATGGCTAAAATGCCAGATTTTAGTATTCTCCCCGACTTCGCAACCATCATCAACAATCGCGGTTTCGTGAACGAAAAAAGGAGCGGTTTCGGGGGAAGAAGCGGCCTTGCCATTACGCCCGGTTGGGGAGGGATGATTTTCCAATCGCCCCTGAGCCTCTTCTAAGATTTCCAAAACTTTAATGCCATTCTCGCCATCGCTTAATGGTTGTTTACCGTTTATCACGCACTCCTGAAAATGAGTTAACTCTGCATCCAGCGGCGGTTCCATTTTATACTCAACGACTTCAAAACCTTCATCGCGCTTAATCGGCTCCCCGTTTACCCAATCGATACCTTTGGGATAAAGCACCAGTTTTTCCGCGGGTTTGCTATCTTCAAAAACGACCATACTTTTATCGCCAATGACGACCAGGCGATGTTCTTTAAACGGGTGCAGCCAGCTAACATGAATATGCGCTTGCACATTGTTAGGATATTCCAGGGTGGTCAGCGTTACATCGTGAATGCCGGGTTGCAAGAACATTCCGCCGGTAGCATTTACCGTTAGCGGATCGCTGCCGGTAAAATATTGTAGAACGGAAATATCATGCGGCGCAAACGACCAGAGAATGTTTTCTTCTTTTCTTACGGTTCCCAGGTTCAGCCGATTGCTGTAAATGTATTGCAGTTTTCCCAACACGCCTTCATCAATGAGTTGTTTGATTTTTCGAATGGCAGGATGGAACAGCAACAGGTGCCCGACCATCAATATTCGATCATGCTTTTGGGCCAGCGTTTCCAATTCTCTTGCTTCAGTGGAAAACAGCGCGATGGGTTTTTCTACCAAAACATGTTTACCATTTTCCAGGGCGAGTTTAGCTAATTGAAAGTGAGTTTCGGCAGGTGTGGCAATTACGATGGAGTTGACAGCGGTATCTTTAATTACGCTTTGAACATCGGTAGTAAATTTGATGTTCGGAGAAATATCAGCCACCGCTTTTTCCCGGCTTTCGCTGATATCCGCAGCCAGTGCAAAGCCACTCCCCAGTATTTTATGAGCAGTCCGAACATGGTTTAAGCCCCAACGGCCGCAGCCAACAACGGCAAGTTTAAATGTATTTTTCGACATTTTTTATCCTGGTAATACAAAGATCATTGTTTATTCCTAAGCGTTACATCGTTTTACAGACGAAGCAATTTAGACGCTTTCGAACACTTGATCAACTTGATTTTAAGATTTAAGTCTGGTTGGGCACAGCTCCGCCCCGTCACTTACAGGTGTCTAAAAACCTGCACAAGGGGGACATCAAAAAAAGCAATTCTAAATTACCGAAAATCGTTTTCGATAATTGTGCGTTGCTTCATTTACTCAATTTCCAGTGCGCCCGATGAAATCCACTGGATGAAATCCACCAGCTTGAGGTGTCATTCATTTTACTTTCGTAAAATCCTGATTTCCGAGCGCAAAGAGTAAAAGCGTAACTCAGCTAAACAATATATTTTTGGAAGTCCATTTCCGAATAAAATTAAGAGGAAGGTTTATATAATTGTATATTTGAATTTTACTTCAGTATTTCCTCTGGTAAATCTTGCCATCCTTGTTTATCACCCATAATAAGTCCGTTTAAATTCATAAATTATCATCGGAATTTTGCCGGGTGACTTTACAGCATTTTTTACATCCTCAAAGGTAATAAATGTAAATTAATAGTAAGGCGGCTACGCCAATCAAACTCTGCAGGGGAACGCCTATTTTGAGAAAATCTTTGAATTTATAACCTCCCGGTCCATAGACCATCAAATTCGTTTGATAGCTGATTGGCGTTGCAAAACTGGCCGCGGCGGCAATCATTATTGTAATAGCAAACGCCTTCGGATCCGCACCAATTTTTGTAGCAATTGAGAAAGCGACGGGGAATATAAGGGCGGCGGCGGCATTGTTTGTGATAATTGTCGTATAAACACTGGTTAGAATGTAAATAGTGGTTAAAATTCCAAAAATACCGAAAGAAACACTGATATTTAGAAGCGAATTTGCAATTAATTCCGCTAAACCGGATTTTTCCACAGCGGTAGCAACGCCTAAAGACAGCGCAATAATTACCAAAACCTGCCAATCAATCATTTCTCTTATTTCCGGGGGGCGAATAATCTTGGTAACCAGCAAAACAGTGGTAGCAAGCCCGGCAGCGGCTAACAACGGCAACACTTTTAATACGGTTAGTAAAATCATCAAACCGAAAATTGCGATAAGCGTCACTCGCTGCCAATACGGTTTTGAGGGAATTGCCTCTGCGCCGGCAATTAAATAGAAATCTTTGGAATGGTACCAGCGCTGGCGAAAATCTTTTTCCGCTAACAGCAAGATGGTGTCCCCCGAACGCAGAATAATATCTCCGATTTTCTTTTTAATTCTATCGCCCTGACGGTGGATGGCAATGATAACAGCGCTGTATCGCCCGCGAAAATTGCTGGACCGAACGGTTCTACCAATTAGCGGCGAATTAGGAGATATAACACATTCAAACGTCTTAATCTCGGATGCATCGTATTGTTTCAAATCGAAGTGAGTATCTTTGGTTAGCACCAGGCCGGGTGTTTTTTGCAATTCTAATATGGTTTTGGGTATCCCGGTAAAAAATAACCGATCATCGGGGACAATGATTTCGCTGGGCCTGGCAGGGGTTATATTTCTCCCCTCGCGTTCTACCTGGAACAAAAAAAGGCCGTTCAAATGGCGCAGGCCAGCTTGTTCAATGGTTTTTCCAATGTTCTCATATTTCTTTGTTACTTTCAATTCAATTACAAATTCGCGAGTGTGTTCCCCTAATTCCTGAATCGGCTCTTTCAGTTCCGGTAACAATCGCTGACCAATAAATATGATATACAAAATCCCAATTACCGCAATCGGAATTCCGATGTGTGAAATTTCGAAAAAATCCAACCCCTCCAGGCCATGGTCGATCATTAAGCCGTGAACGATGAGATTGGTACTGGTGCCAATGAGTGTACACATGCCACCTAAAATAGCTGCATAGGAAATCGGAATTAAAAATTTAGATGGCGCCTGGTGATACTTTTCCGCCCAGGATCGTACTGCCGGAATTAACATTGCCACCACCGGCGTGTTGTTCATAAATGCAGAAATTGTAGACGTGGGGAT
>CAXHHS010000029.1:0-17791 GCA_964015645.1 uncultured bacterium | reverse complement strand
TACGAGCTGCAATGGAGTCTCGTGGGCTCGGAGATGTGTATAAGAGACAGAGTTGTTGCTGTTGGCATCGTATAAATCTCTCAAAATTCAAACACAAAATATTTCTCCTCGCTAAACCGTTTCATAAGTCGTTGTTTATATTCTATTTTCAAGCTACTCTCGGATGGCAGGTAATCGGAGATTTTCCGGACACGATTTGCGATTTTCGGGTGTGATTATTAACTTCAATTCAATATAAATTTCGGTAATCGAAATGATCGGCAAAACCATTCTCCATTACAAAATCCTCGCTAAGCTCGGCGAAGGCGGCATGGGTGTGGTGTATCTGGCAGAGGATACCCGGCTGGAACGCAAAGTCGCCATCAAGTTTCTGCCGCGCCATATTGCCGCCAGTGAAGAAGAACGCCGGCGCTTTGAGATTGAAGCCAAAGCCGCCGCAGCGTTGAACCACCCCAACATCGCCACGATTCATGCCATCGAGGAAATTGATGATGAGATGTTTATTGTAATGGAATACATCGATGGGAAAGAATTGCGCGATGTTCTAGGGGCGGCCGGGCCGATCGCTCCTACGGATGCCATCAACATCGCTAGCCAAATTGCCGATGGCTTGCAGGCCGCCCATGAAAAAGACATCATCCACCGCGATATCAAATCATCAAATATAATGATCACCGAAAGAGGCCAGGCAAAGATTATGGATTTTGGCCTGGCGAAAGTACATGGCGGCTCACAGGTGACGAAGGCCGGAACAACATTAGGCACCATTGCCTACATGTCCCCGGAACAGACACAAGGAGATGAGGTCGATCAACAAGCCGACATCTGGTCCTTCGGCGTCGTGCTGTACGAAATGCTAACGGGGAAATTGCCATTTAAAGGAGAATATGACCAGGCGATCATTTATTCCGTTATCAACGAGGAACCGGAAGCACCGAGGCAGCTAAACAGCGATGTTTCTCCGGAATTAGAAAGAATTGTTTTAAAGACATTAGCAAAAGAGAAAGCGTCTCGCTACCAATCCATTTCAGAAGTAAAGGTCGATTTGCAAACGCTTCGGGAAAATCGATTTTCGCCTGCCCAGCCGGTTTCAGGAAAACGTTTTTTGAAACGCCCGGCAGTTTTGATTCCGGCACTCTTGCTCATTTTGGCACTTGGCGCCCTGGGCTTTTGGTTGATAAATCGCAGCGCTAAGGCCAGTTGGGCCAGGGAAGAAGCCATTCCTGAAATGATGCGGCTGATCGATCATGAAGATTATACTTCCGCTTTCGAATTGGCAACCGAAGCACAAAAGTATATTCCCGACGATCCCCTCCTAAAAAAACAATGGCCGTTGCTTTCCCGAACATTCTCTATCATTAGCGACCCCAATGGTGCGGAAGTTTTTTATAAACAATATGATAACCCGGATGGAGAATGGATCGCATTCGGCCAAACACCTCGCGACAGCATTCGATTCCCACGTGGTTTTTTCCGCTGGAAATTCGAGAAACCCGGGTATCAAACCGTTATCATTGGAGAATCCGGAGGTCGTGGGGAAATTCAGGTCAAGTTGGATAAAACAAGTGAAATTCCCGAGAACATGGTTCGAGTGTTGGGTGGGAAAGCAAGATTTCGTCTTTTCGGATTAGATCACATAACCGCGTATTCTCTGGACGATTTTTTTATCGATGAATTAGAAGTTAGTAACCACCAATATAAAGTTTTTGTTGATAGCGGAGGATACCAGCGGGAGGAATTTTGGCAGTATCCGTTTAAAAAAGATGGGAAATCGCTTTCCTGGCAACAGGCGATGAATGAATTTCGTGATGCGACCGGCAGACCGGGACCGGCGACCTGGGAAGGCGGAACTTATAAAGAAGGCCGGGGAGATTACCCGGTTTCCGGCATTTCGTGGTTCGAGGCTGCTGCTTATGCTGCTTTTGCCGGTAAAGAATTGCCAACCATTTACCACTGGAATTATGCTGCCGGTACCAATGCCAGTGTTTATATTGCTCCATTAAGCAACTTTGAAAATAATGATTTGCTGCCGGTAGGCAATAGCCAGGCAATCGGTTATTATGGCACATCTGATATGGCCGGAAATGTGAGCGAATGGTGCTACAATACCACGGGAGAAAAGCACTATATTTTAGGCGGCGCATGGAGCGATCCGGCGTATACTTTTGGACATGCGGATTTGAAATCGCCCTTTGACCGCTCCCCCACTAACGGTTTCCGGTGCGTAAAGTATCTTTCATCCGGAAAGGTTTTGGAGCAAACCAAACAGAAAATATCCGAATTTCCTTTAAGGGATTATAGCCGGGAAAAGCCTGTTTCAGACGAAACGTTAGCGTCCTTTAAAGCGCTGTATGGCTATTCAAAAATACCATTAAATTCTACAATAGAATGGTCAGATGATACACATCCTTATTGGGTAAAGGAAAAAATTCAGTTTGATACCCCCGATGGCAAAGAGCGTATGTTTGTATACCTATTTTTGCCTAATAATACATTGCCTCCCTACCAGGTGGTTACGATAATTCCAGGTTCGCGTGCAGTTTATATGCCCTCCAGTAAAGAAGGCGATAATCTAAATAGCTTTGACATGGTAGATTTTGTCATAAAAAGCGGCCGCGCAGTATTATACCCGGTTTTACTATCAATGCACGAGCGGGGCGATGGTTTTGATTTTTATGATCCGGATCTTCAGCAATCGGATTTGAATGAGCATTTTTTTATATGGTTTAAGGAGTTTGCAAGGTCTATCGACTACCTGGAAACTCGCGAAGATATTGACATCAGCAAACTTGCTTACTTCGGCAGCAGTTGGGGAACATGGATGGGGGCGGTAATTGTTGCTCTTGAACCACGAATCAAGGTTTTGGTTTGGCGGCTTGGCGGCCTTTTATCGAATTATAAACCGCCACCATTTATTGATCCGCTTAATTTTATATCGCAGATTAAAATCCCGGCATTAATGCTCAATGGCCGTTATGATTATATCTTTCCCTATGAAAAGAGCATATTGCCCACATATCGCCTTTTGGGAACGCCAGAGGAACATAAACATTCGGTTTTATTTGATGTCGCTCATACCATTCCTCGCCCCCGGCAAAAAATGATTAAGGAAACGCTCGATTGGTTGGATAAATACCTGGGGCCGGTGGAAAAATAGAATTGTACTGATGATAGGAAAAGAAATTTTACACTATCGGATTTTAGAGAAGCTCGGCGAAGGCGGCATGGGCGTTGTTTACCTCGCGGAAGACACACGCCTGGAGCGCAAGGTGGCTATCAAATTTTTGCCACCCCATATTGCTGGCAATGTCGGGGAACGCCAGCGCTTTGAAATTGAAGCGAAAGCCGCAGCGTCATTAAATCACCCCAACATCGCCACCATTCACGCGATTGAGGAGGCGGATGATGATGTTTTCATCGTTATGGAATACATTGACGGGCAGGAATTGAAAGACCTTGTGGAGACGTATCATGATACGTCTCTACCGATTGATGATACCAAAAAATATGCTATCCAAATCGCCGAAGGCCTGCAAGCCGCCCACGAAAAAGGCATCGTCCACCGCGACATTAAATCATCCAACATAATGATCACCGAAAAAGGCCAGGCAAAGATTATGGATTTTGGCCTGGCGAAAGTGCATGGCAGCCCGGTTTTGCCCAGCGCCGGATTAATCCTGGGAACAATAGCCTATATGTCGCCGGAGCAGCTTCGCGGGGAAGATGTCGATCAAAGCAGCGATATTTGGGCGTTCGGTGTGGTATTGTACGAGATTCTTACCGGGCAATTGCCGTTTAAAGGGGATTATGAGCAGGCGGTGATGTATTCAATTTTAAATGAGGAGCCGCCCGCAATGACAGCGTTTCGCGATGGCATTCCCGCAGAGCTTGTACATCTGGTACAAAAAACACTGGAGAAAAAGCCGGATCATCGCTACCGGAATATGGCTGCTTTACTCAGGGATTTAAAACAATTGCCAACAAAGATCATCGCATTTCCCAAATCCGAAAAATCAATTGTCGTATTACCGTTTGAAAATATCAGCCCGGATTCGGAAAATGAATATTTCAGTGACGGGCTTACAGAAGAAATCATTGCCGATCTTTCGCAAATTGAGGCATTAAGCGTCATTTCTCGTACTTCGGCGATGCGATTAAAGGGAACCCAAAAAGATATTAGAACAATTGGCAGCGAATTGAAAGTGCAACACGTATTGGAAGGCAGCGTTCGTAAATCCGGAAATGATCTCCGCATCACTGCTCAATTAATTAATGCAAAAACGGACCGCCACCTCTGGGCTAAAAAATACAGCGGCACATTAAACGATGTATTTGAAATTCAAGAGAAGGTTGCCCGTTCAATCGTAAATGCACTTAAAATAAAATTAGCGCCTGAAGAGCATAAAAAGCTGGCGAAACACCCGATTCCGGATGCTCGCGCTTACGATTACTATTTTAGAGCCAGGCAAGAGATTCTAAAAGCAACTGCCGAGAGCCTCAAAAACGCTATCAATCTTATCCAGGCCAGCATTGACATTGCGGGGGAAAATATACTTCTATTCGCGGCCCGGGGATACATTCACTGGATGTATTTCAATGCTGGTATCGAATCTGATGAAAGACACCTCAGCAAAGCCGGGAGTTTGGCAGAGAAAATTCTCGCATTAGAGCCGGAATCCGTGCATGGTTATCGTCTCTTGGGGTTAGTTGAAATACATCGAGGAAACATAAAAGGTATACAACACCTTGAAAAAGCCTTACAATCGGATCCCAACGACCCCGATACGTTAGGTTGGCTAATCGTTATATACTCAATGCAAGGCAAAGTAAGCGAGGCGCATGCGCTTGCCAAAAAACTCATTACGATTGATCCCCTGACACCGGTAAATTATCTACATACCGCATGGCCTTTTCAAGTAGAAGGCAAATTTCATGAAGCTTTGAAAGCGACTAAAATTGCCTATAAATCAGAGTCGAATAACTCGGCATTTCAGTTCAACTATTTTCATAGCCTCGTATTGGCAAAAAAATATGACCAGGCATTTGTACTTCTTAATAAACCGGAAAACAATGCCCCAACTGATTTTTTCTTACAATTAGCTTATTTCTTGAAATTTGCAATAACGAAGAAGAAAGAGAAGGCATTGCAGTTCGTTACCGAAACGTTTAAAAACACCGCAAAAAATGACCCGGATTACTCAAGTATTTTAGCTGAAGGGTTCGCCCTCTTAAATCAAAAATCCGAGGCCCTTTATTGGTTGGAGAACGCCATAAATCGAGGGTTTATAAATTATCCGTATTTTTTAAAATACAATCCTCTCCTGGAAAACCTGCGTCTCGACGCGCAGTTTAAGCAACTGATGACAAACGTGAAAGTTAAGTGGGAAAAAGTAATGGGAGCAGCATGATCGGCAAAGCCATTTCGCACTACAAGATCATCGAAAAACTCCGTGAAGGCGGCATGGGCGTCGTCTACAAAGCCGAGGATGCCAAACTGAAACGCGATGTCGCTATCAAATTTCTACCGCGACAGGTGGCTGCGAATGATGAGATGCGCGAACGGTTTAAAATTGAAGCACAGGCCGCCGCGGTGCTGAATCATCCCAACATTACCCACATTTACGCCATTGAAGAGGCGGAGGACGATTTGTTCATCGTCATAGAATACATCGATGGACGGGAATTACGCAATGCGATCCAATCCGAAATGTGGTTCCTAAAATGAATTTCTATCTTTAATTAATCGGTAATGTGATCAAAAATTCCGTGCCTTTTCCTACTTCACTTTCTACCTTCAATTCACCGTCATGTTTTTGAATTATGTTGTAGGCATTAATTAAACCCATGCCCATTCCGACCCTGGTGTCTTTTGTTGTAAAACCTAATTCGAAAAGCGTCTTTATTTTCTCCGGAGAGATGCCCTTTCCCGTATCTGAGATTTTAACATACACATTATTTCCATCTGAAGTCGTTTCAATTATGATGACTCCCTTCTTTTCAATCGCTTGAGCGGCATTCCGCAATAAAGTCATCAGAACTTGATTGAGCTCGGCCGGATAATGTCGAATCTTCGGAAGATCACCATAGTTTTTTTCGATCTGCACCCGATTTGTTATTTCGTGTTGGATTAATGTCAGGGTGCTGTCCAATCCTTCATGGATATCCGCTTTTTCGAATTCGGCTTCATCCAACCTGGTAAAATTTCGTAAGCTGATTACAACTTTCATGATTCTTTCAGCGGCAGATGTAGCGACCTGACGATTTTCTTTAAGAATTTTCAGAGATTTCCGGTAGACATTATTGTTTTTGAGTTCTGCAAGTGTGTTGCTATTTTCCAAAATTTGATCAATTTTAACACCACACCGGTTCATAGTATCCATGGTGCTTTGAAGCGCGCCAACTGGTGTATTTAGCTCGTGAGCGATACCGGCGGTTAGCTTTCCCAACGCGGCCATTTTTTCAGATTGAATCAATTTTGCCTGCGTCTTTTGTAATTCCTTCTCCGCTCTTCTACGTTCAAGGGCATTTACAAAAATTTCACCCACGAGCCTTAATAGTCTGATATCTTCTACTGACCATTCTCTTTCCGCTTTTACCGAATCGAATCCAAGAAAACCAACCAAATGTTTTCCATAGATCATGGGAACATCAATAAACGATTGAACACCTTGTTGTTGCAGGATTTCTTTAAGCACGCTTGCGTCCGGCGGTAGATCCGCAATACGAGGAACGTAAAAATTTTCGAATTGGTTAAGTTTTTCCATTACCTGGGGGAAGTCCTCAATAGGAAGATCGCGATTTGGCGCAAAGGAAGGTTCTATGCCTTTTGCACACCACTCGTGGGTATTTAAGAACGTCTTTCCGCTTTCGGAAAACAAAAAGATATAACAGCGATCGACACCTGCGAATGCCCCGAGGGTTAGCAGGGCGTGGTTAATTGCACTATCAACTTCAGCGGATTCAAGATTAATAAAGCTGGTCGAAATTGTGCTGATGATAAATTCAATGTCACCACGATATTTTAGTGCTTTTACCGCCTGCTTGCGCTCTAATTCTGCAGCGCCGCGGGCGGCAAATGTTTTGAAAATTGACAAATCTTGAGACTCAACAGGCATTGGTTTATCATCTAAAACAGCTAAATGGCCTAAAACGCGGCCTGAGAGATTTATGAGTGGTATCGCCAGATAACCTTCTGCTCCTAAATCGACTAAATCTTTATCATCCGGAAAGAGAGTTTGCACATCTTTAAGATAGTGGCACATTTCCCCTGCCAAAACCTTCTCGCAGGGCGTGCCAGTCAAATTGTATTCAACATTATCAAGAAGACCTGCTGCTGACCAGAAAGCCAGTGTTCGAACACGATTCTCTAACTCGGTTAACTCGGCAATAAAAGCGTAACGTGCTCCCAACAGGGAGCCGAGGCTGCTAACAAGCAACCGAAAGAAATCGTCTCCGGTTACCGAAGCCGTTCCTTCGAGAATTAAGCGCAATTTTTTTCTTTTTTCGGCAACCTGAATTTCAAGTTTTTTCTTTTGGGTCTCAATATTTCCGATTCTTCTTTTGTGCCAACCAAACCCCAGGGCCAAAATAGTTGTAACGGCAGCAATTCCAAACCACCAGGTTTGCCATATCGGATTTACTGTTGAGAATAAAATTACCAGGCCGATAATAATGATCGCTTTAAATCTAATATTAATAAACAGTTTTGATTCCAAAGTGGTGAACATCTCTTCTTATTAAACTCCTTCAATAGCTTGTACAAGTTCAATGCCATATTGAGAAACTTTATCTCCGGCATCATGCGTACGAAATGACTTGATTTCCATGGTTTGCCGGTTGTTGCCGTACCGTCAAAATCCTCTGTGGTGGCATCATCGCTACAATAGGCTGTCACCGCTTCAATAATTTGACCGTTTACAATCATTTCGTCCATTTTGGCTACAACTCAACAATATCTTCTTTCAAGCTCGATACAAATGCAACCACATCATCACGCTCTTGGCCGGCAACATTTAGAGCCTCCATGGTATCCCCGGTATGATCCATAAGTGCCGACCAGTCGCTTTCATTTATTTTCATGCCCTTATGTAGCAGCTTCATATCCCGACCAGTGTAGTAAACTGGCCCACCGGCATTTGAACACAAAAAATCAATTAGCAGCTGCTGTTCTCTTTCGACACCATCCTCTCCTCGATATTGGTAAAAACGACCTAGCTGTGAATCTGCTCGTATACGAGGCATTAAATCGTTGACAAACGCAGTAATGCCGTCGTAACCGCCTAAACGTTCATAAAGTGTTTTATCACTCATCAGGAATCTCCTTAGTTATTTAATCGTATGTATCAAAATTAAAGTATACCTGCTCCGGGCCTGAGTAGGTATACACACAAATCTATCAGTTTATATCACTTAAGGGGATAGCCAATCCGAACAAAATCTTTACCGATAGAATGGCAGCCCGCGCAAAAACCAGCATTGATGCCTTCAGCAACGATCTTGGTAGGATCTGTAGTGCTAGTTACCTCATACCAATACCAGCTGCTCCCATCTTCATCATCATTCTGAGTTTTAACCATTGCCGCCCAGCCATACATTTTTCCATTCTTATACAATTCCTTTACTGCCGCTGCCCCTTTAGGATGTATTTTATTACCGTCTTTGAAAGACCTTTCCAGAACAGGATTAAAGAATGTTAAAACATCATCGTGCGGCCCCGCAGAAGGATGCATTTTCGATTCATGCGTAAAATCCTTATAACCGCCTGCTTTTAAATAGGCAAACAACTTATCCGGATCGATTGGCACCATACCCCGGGCGGCTTGCATGGCATCACCAGACATTGCTGCTGCCGACATAGAGCTGGCGCTCCGCGCTCCACCACTCATCATAGGTTTAGCATCCTTGCCCCGGGCGGCGCGCAATACCGGGTAATATTGGGTGAATACAAAATCCTCTGCCGCGGACACTTCATGGCAGGTATTACAAGCTGCGGTAGGAAAGACTTTAGATGTTTCAGCAAGAGGGTAACTATGGCCGAAGCTGAAGTAAACCCAGTTTCCCGGTTCATCCGGGTAGCGGGTTTTATCCTTTATCGTCGCCTCCAGGCCAGTAAATTCTCCCATAAAATAGCCGTTTCCGCTAACTGCCCGTTTAGAGCCTGCCGAGACCAATTCCTTCACCAGAATTGTCCCATCCTGAAACGCCGCGTTCTTCTTATAGTATTGATAGTCATCCGGATGAATATAGACATTGTGGAAATCCGGAAACGCAGCCTCGGGTGGGTTTAGATCGTTCGGCGTAAGCGGTGTTCCTATATAAACCCATTCGCGATAACCTTCCGGTCGGATCAGATTGCCGTCCTTGTCGAATTTATATTTTGCTTCCTTCCCGGACTGAGCGGGAGAAATGGTCACAGCCGCGAATACCATAATCAGAGCCGCCACAATGCCCCAAATGATCACATTCTTTTTCTTTTTCATAAACTTTCCTCCATTTTATATTTTATATGAATTATGATTCGAGTCTGTCTATGCCAGCCCTTCGAGGATTTGAAAATAAGGAGGGTATTTAGTCAAATTATCAACACGATTATTCCCCTTATACAAGCGAGGCCTTATTTTCAAAGCCCGCACCCCCAACCGGACTTTACACGACTCTTTCCAGCTATGCGATTTATTTTTTCTTTTGATTATCCACTAATAAAGTTTTTTAAGAAGTAATGATATTGTCAAGAGTGACTTACATTTGAGCGTTTTGATTTTTAAATGACTAACCGTTATAAACCTGCCGGATTTTTACATTGAAATCCAGCAGGCTTATTGGCAGGTATATTGTGTTTATCTCCGGGTAACGCTGGTTAATTGGTAAAATATTGTTCGTTAACAACTTTTCCGTCTTTCCAAAGCCGACGAATAATTTCGTGCCACAGCACCTTGCTACCGTCCTTCATATCGAAGTCGAAAGTATATTCGGACATGGAAACGTCATTCCCCACGGCGGATTGATGAAGGGTAATGCCATTCACCTTTTGAATACCGCCCAGAAAATTATTCATTTTTTCCAGCATCAATGGCTTGCCGGTTGTTACTGTCCCGTCAAAATCTTTAGTGGTGGCATCATCACTAAAATAGGCTGACACGGCTTCAATAATTTGACCGTTTACAATCATTTCGTCCATTTTTGCTACGACTGTTGATAAACTCATGACTTTCTCCTGTTTTGTTAAGTTTGTTTATATTGTTTAGCTTTTTATTATGAACCGGCGGGCGCATTTGATTAAAAACTAAAGTTTCACCGTAATTTCCGGGTCAGAAATTTTATTGACGCCGGTGCTTTCTTTATCTTGACCAATGGCCTGCGATCCGTGTTATTTTTCTATGATGTATTTCACTTCTCAACAATGTCCGGCTTAAGCGAACCGACAATAGCAAGTAACTCTTGTTTTTCTTTCGCAGGAACCTTGAACTTGTCCAGGGTATCGATAAGATGGTTCACCACGACATTGAAATCGCTTTCGGTAATCCCAAGGCCGCCGTGAACGGTCTTCGCACTTCGGCTGATGATCTTGCATGGCCCGCCCGTTACGTTGCAAACAAGATTAATGTTTTTCTGGATGAACGACTTACGGGTATCCGTTCCCATCCCTTTGAAGAATGGTCCCACTTGCGGGTCATTAAAGAGTTTCGGTGCAAAATCGTTTACCACCGCTGAGATCGCCTCATAGCCGCCGAGTCGTTCGTAGAGTGATTTTTGAGCAGGTTCCTGACCCAGGGTTATGGTAATCAGCAGAGTACCGAGAGCGAGAGTTGCAATGGGAGTAAGGATGCTAATGAGCCTGGTTGATTTACGCATTTTCTTTCTCCTTTGTATTATATAATTTGATTATGTTACTAATAATGTTAAGACATCGGTCGTTTTGATATCGCTGGCGGTGGACCGCGCACCTCTACGTTGCCTGAAACTGCCATAATAACCCCCTTTCTAATAAGAATTAATAGTGTTTGGAACACTACCCGATAGCACTGTGCCTTTTATTTAGTGCAGGCGCCTTACGAAAATAATCAAGCGCCTGGTTTTTATAAATCTAATATCATGCCAAAAAAGAGAGTGCGCAATTTTTGTGCTGTAAGTCTTTTAATTTCAATAGATTAGATGATTTGAGTGAGTTTTTGATTTTGCGTTGGTAATTGGATTATATGTCAAAATATTGACTCGGAGGCAATATTTTGACTCCCAAGAATTTGTGTTTAACTTAATATTTGGATATATTGATTTTCAAAAGAAATCAACGGCTTTTAATCATATATCCTACTGCCCATGGAAACACTTAAGAAGATCAAAACATTCTACATCATCTTGTTTTCATTTATTT
Organism: uncultured bacterium; assembly: GCA_964015645.1. Classification (GTDB taxonomy): domain Bacteria; phylum Calditrichota; class Calditrichia; order RBG-13-44-9; family J075; genus CAXHHS01. The sequence continues at coordinate 6,420 of CAXHHS010000029.1, read as the reverse complement.
TCATCACATCAGAACTTTTTCTGAATGTTTATACCATAAATTACTTTGAAGAAGTTTTGCTTAAGCAACGGTATGAGCAAAATGAGGCCTTGGTGCAATTGGCTTTTGACAGCATCAAAAACATTGATTCGAATAAGAATTATTACGAATCGATCATAAACGTATTAAGGGATATGGCAGTGAGAAGTGTTTTTGATAATGAATCCTTTATCTGTGTGATTGATTCAAACGGTTATATCGTCGCGCATCTTGATCCGAACAGAATTGGTGCATTTAGAGGAGATCAAAAAATACAAACAACATCCGGCTTAAAACCCTTTGTTGGTGAAAGCTACCTCGTAGAAGGTTTGTGGGCGAACCCCGTGTCTTCAAGAATCGAAATTGTGACAAGCCTTCATAACACAGATGCAAACATTACCGTCGCCGCTCATCAAAACAAAAGCCTGGTGGATAAGAAGCTTTCGGCCATTCGTACCTACCTTGTCATTTTTAGTGTGGCAGTTTTTGCAATATTATTTTTGATGGGATTGGCATTAACCCGCATTATCGTAGATAAATACGTAAATCAAATAGAGCTGTATGAAAAGGAATTAGAGACGACCAATGAACGGCTGGAGGAAAGGGTCGCCGAGCGTACCTCGGAGCTTGCAACATCTAATGAAAAATTACAGCAAGCGCTTCATGAATTGGAACAATTGAAAAACCAGCTTCATGCGGAGAATCTTTATTTGCAGGAAGAAATTAAGGGCGATTACAACTTTGAAGAAATGATCGGTTCTTCCGGGGAAATGCAAAAGGTTTTTCAAGATATTGAAAGAGTTGCCAAAACCGATTCAACCGTACTCATTACGGGTGAGACCGGCACGGGCAAGGAATTAGTGGCACACGCGATTCATAACCTCAGCGATAGGAAAAATCGTGCATTAATTAAGGTAAATTGTGCCGCCTTGCCTGGAGGCTTAATCGAAAGTGAATTATTCGGGCATGAGAAGGGCGCATTTACCGGCGCTACGGCAAGAAAGAAAGGGCGCTTCGAACTGGCGGATGGCGGTTCAATTTTACTTGATGAAACCGGTGAGCTTACTTTAGAAACCCAGGCCAAACTTCTGCGCGTGATGCAAGAGCAGGAAGTCGAACCCGTCGGTTCCACGAAGTCTATCAAGGTAAATGTCAGGGTTATCGCTGCGACGAATCGAGACTTGCAAGAAAATATAAAGCAGGGTGGGTTCCGATCAGACCTCTTTTACCGCTTAAATGTTTTTCCGATTTCCATTCCGCCGCTTCGCAAGCGCCGTGAAGACATACCGTTGCTATCTCATTATTTCATCGACAAATTTTCCAAGAAAATGGGAAAACGGATAAAAGAGATCTCGCCGATGGCAATCAAAACACTAAGCGAAAATGATTGGGCAGGAAATGTGAGAGAATTAGCCAATATTTTAGAACGCGCAGTCATTCATTGCGATGGTACAGTCTTGCAAAATAAAAATATCGCTATTTTAAAATCGGCCGCCGGGGAAGAAAACAGTCTCAAAACACTTGAGGAAGCGGAACGCGCTCATATTCTCAACGCATTAGAAAGGACAAATAGAGTAGTAGGTGGGCCGCAAGGCGCTGCAAAAATTTTAGGCGTCAATCGAACCACGTTGATTGCAAAAATGAAAAAGTTAGGAATAACAAATGCACCTAGTGAAAACAAAATATCCGAATAGTTATTCATTGTCAAAATAATGACAGAATCCCAAACCCGTAAATAAGAAATAACGATATTATATTTAACTATCTCTAATATGAGCCACTTTGACGAGAGCCCGAGTGGTCTTTTATTTTGGCATGAGCTTTGATGTATAGCTATGGGTAAACAAACTAATCTTTGGGCTTATTTTGAGATAGGAAATAAAATGTTTCGAATCAGAAAAATCTTTGAATATAATTTAACGATTATTTTAAGAATTGAGGGTGATATCAACAATGCAAATTTAGTTTCATGGAGCGAAGAGATAGAAGCATTACTTAAAGACTCAAAATACCAGTTTATATTAGATGGCAGCGCAATATCATTTATAACCCCGAAAGCTGTAGAGCTGTTTACAGGGCAACTCTCGAACAATATTTACCTGCTAAATTTTCCTGTTAACTTTAGAAATATGCTACATAGTGCCGGCTGGTCCGGTAAAATATTGGAATAGATCTTTCGAATTCAGGTTTTATTGACTTCTCCGTTAAGCATATAACACAAGATTAACCGTGTTTAAATTAATTATTTACATATTTGTTCTTGTGCATTTTTTGAATTGGCCGGGACAAATGGCGAAGGCACAAGCAGAGGCCGGTTCAATTCGCCCAAATGAGCTTGGCATCCCCGCTATTCGGAATTACAGCCCGGAAGAATACGGTGAGAATCCGATGAATTGGGGCATTGTCAGCGACCATCGCGGAATCATCTACATTGCAAACCTTAATGGGGTTCTGGAGTTTGATGGCGTTTCCTGGCGAGCCATCAAGACACCGAAGGAGAGTTGGGTACTTTCCATTGCGGTAAATAGCGAAGGGACAGTCTTTGCCGGGGCTTTTGGGGATTTCGGATACCTGGCGCCGGATTCTCTTGGCAACTCACAATTCATTTCTCTTGTAGAGCACCTCGATCCTGCCGATCGCGAATTTACGGAAGTTTGGCGAATCCATTGTACCGGTCGCGGTACGTTTTTTAGAACCAGAAGCAAGCTCTATTTCTGGGCAAATAATGAATTCAAAATACTGCGAACAGAGTCCTCATTTTCCCTGTCTTCCGTTGTAAATGACACCCTGTATATTGAAGAATATGGTAAGGGGATCATGAAAACAGCAGGTGATTCTCTTATCCGAATCCCGGGTAGCGAGCGACTTAGCCCCCTGGGACTTGTCGCAACGGTGCCTTATGATAGCCATCACAAACTCTTCTGCAGCAATCAAAAAGGGCTATTATTGTTTAACGGAAAAACGATTTCCCCATTTACCAGCCCTGTTAATGCATTCATTCGTGAAAATGGCCTTTCCTCTGCCGTTGCCCTGCCCGGTAATAAATTTGCTATCGGAACATATCGTCGCGGGGCCTGCATTATCGACAAAACCGGTACAGTTTTACAGGTCCTAGACATCTCTTCCGGACTCCGGAACGAGGATATCAAGCAACTCTACTGCGATTCGCAGGGAATGCTTTGGATGGCGCTCAACTCCGGTATTGCCCGGGTACAGGCGCATGATCCTGCGACATTCTTCACGGAGCGGCAAGGCTTGAAGGGAAATGTTGTATCGATAGCCAGGCACAAGGGTATATTATACGCCGCGACAAGCCAATCGATCTACTATCTTGATACCGATCTATCGAACCGCAATGCTGCCGCTAAAAAATCCGGAATGTATACACCTGTCTTCAAGCCAGTAAATGGGAACAAGAGCCAGGGGTTTTGGCTCCTGCCGGTAGGAGAAACGCTGCTGGCAACGACCGGGGGAGGCAGTGGCATTTACCAAATCGAAGGAACGCAAGCACACCCGGTCAATCCGGCCAGTACAGAGCGTGAAGGTGCTTATGTATTGCATCGTTCCAAAATCGACAAAAATATTATTTATGCCGGCCTAAAAAACGGGATGGAGGTGTTAAAATTAACCGGGCAACGTTGGGTAAGTACAGGTCGCGTCGATGGAATACACGAAGAAATTCGTACCATCGTTGAGGGAAAGGATGGCGTATTATGGCTTGGAACGGTTTTCCAGGGAGTTTTGCGGGTTCGGTTAACCACGCAAAATTCCAACGGATGGCAGGCGGAGGTGGAGCGGTTTAATCGGGCACATGGCTTACCGGATGGCCCCGCCAATATTAGCCGTATTAACGGAAATATCGTCTTTGCAACCAGGAAAGGCCATCGACGCTTTGATGCAGCCCAAAAGCGGTTTTACCCCGATTCCACCATTACCCCGGAATTAGCCGACACAACGCTTATAGCAGCCTGGGTCGAAGAGGATCAATTCGGGCAGGTTTTTGTCTGGCCGGTAAATGAAGACGGTAAATCGGAATTATGGCTGGCAAGCCCGCAAAGAGATACAGGGTATTTGGTAGATAAACAACGATTCCGCGCCATCACGAGCTTTGGAGGCTTCCATACAACATTCACCGATTATGACAGCGTGATTTGGGTTGGCAGCAATAACGGGTTGGTGCGTTATGATCCCCGGGTTAGCAAACAGTTTACCGCTGGTTATTTAACTCAAATTCGCCGCGTTGCTACGATAAAGGGAGATTCGTTGATTTTTGGCGGCGCTTCATTTCCAGAACAGGCGCCGCCAGCGTTTCCATATAAAAATAGGGCGCTCCGGTTTGAGTATAGTCTACCATTTTTTGAAGAAGTATCGCAAAATCGCTATCAATACTTTTTGGATGGCTTTGACGATAATTGGTCCGGTTGGACAGGGGAAACCAAAAAGGACTATACAAACATGCCGCCGGGAGAATACCAGTTTAAAGTTCGGGCGAAAAATGTATATCGCCAGCTTAGCGCAGAGGCCGCATATTCTTTTAGCATTTTGCCACCCTGGTACCGCTCTATTTGGATGATGTTGCTATATGTTCTTTTTAGCGGGGCGGCCATTTACGGGTTGGTAAAATTCCGCGTGCGAAAATTGGAACAAAAAAGCCAGGAATTGGAGACCCTGGTAGCCGAACGCACTGTCAAGATTGTCGAACAGCGCAACCAGTTAAAAGCGCAATCGGAAAAATTACAGGAAATGGATGCCCTCAAATCGCGCTTCTTCGCCAATATTTCCCATGAATTTCGCACTCCGCTGACCCTGATTTTAGGATTGGTACGCAAATTTAAAGAAAACCGGGAAATCCTTCCTGCACTCCAAGATTATGACATTATCCACCGCAATGCCAACCGGCTGCTACAACTCATCAACCAGCTCCTGGACTTAACAAAATTAGAAAGCGGTAATGTCAAATTGCAGGCTGCGAAGGGGGATATTGTGCAATTCCTCCGGCGAATATCTGCTTCGTTTGTATCGATGGGCGAGCGAAAGCAAATTCAAATGACCTTTAACGGGGCGCCGATTGGAGCGGAAGGCGGCCACTCGGAGATTCAGCTTTATTTTGATACCGATAAATTAGAAAAAGTATTTTATAACCTCCTTTCCAATGCCTTTAAATTTACCCCACCCCAGGGAAAAATCGGTGTGGAAATTTCTATCGGGAATGACAGCGAACACACCGGGGAAAATATGATATCAATTCAGGTGTTCAATAGCGGCCCCGGAATACTGCCGGAGAAATTGCCTTACATATTTGATCGTTTTTACCAGGCAGACAGTAGCAGCACCCGGGAGTTTGAAGGCAGCGGCATTGGCCTGGCGTTAACGAAAGAGCTGGTCGAATTACATCATGGAATTATAAACGTGAAGAGCGTCCCCGGTGAAAAAACGACCTTTACCGTTCAATTACCGATGGGAAGGGCGCACTTATCTGCTGAGGAAATCGTTGAAGATGCTGATGCCGGGGAGATTAGATTGCTGGAACCCGAAGCAGTAGAATTGTTACTGAATCCCCAACCAGGGCAGCGGAGTGTAGCGCAGCCGGAACCCGGCGCCGAAAAAACAATGGTGCTGATTGTAGAAGATCATCCCGACCTGCGGGCGTTTATCGGTAATCATCTTACCGAAGAATATCACGTGGAGACAGCGGAAAATGGGGCAATCGGGCTGGAAAAAGCCGAAGCGCTTATCCCGGATTTGGTAATCAGCGATATTATGATGCCGGAGATGGATGGATATCAACTTTGTGAGGCGCTAAAAAACAATGATAAGACCAATCACATCCCGATCATTTTGCTAACCGCAAAGGCTGCCCGCCAGGATAAAATGGAGGGGCTGGAAACCGGCGCCGATGATTACCTGGTAAAACCCTTCGACCCGGAAGAATTACAGGTGCGAGTACGTAATTTGATAAAGATTCGCCAGCAAATGCGCGAAAAATTTGGGGCGGAAATGCTGCTAAAGCCGAAGGACGTTTCCGTGCCCTCCTCTCAAAAGGTTTTTTTGGAACGCCTAACATCGATTATTGAAGAACACATGGACGACGAAAACTTCAATGTGGAATCACTCGGCGAAGAACTCGGAATGAGCCGCGCGCAAATCCATCGCAAATTGAAGGCGATCAGCAACCAATCGGCTACCGAGTTTATCCGTAATTTTCGCTTGCAGCGCGGCGCGGAATTGCTGCTGAAAGACGCCGGTAACATCGCCGAAATTGCCTACATGGTGGGCTTTAACAGCCAGGCATATTTTACACGCAGCTTTCAAGAAGCATTTGGCTGCTCGCCATCCGAATACAAAAAACGAAATGATTTGAAATAAGATGAAGGTTTTGTAAACTGGTCCATAATACACGAC
>CAXHHS010000028.1:0-18215 GCA_964015645.1 uncultured bacterium | reverse complement strand
TCATCTTCCATCGGGAAAAAGTGAAATTCACTGCCATCGCTCAAATAACCTTTGCATTCCAGTACATGATCGGCAACCATGCCATACAAAATCGAGTGAGCGCCGGTAGAGTTATTGGAGACGATTCCCCCCATGGCAGAGCGGTTGCTGCTGGCGGGATCCGGGCCAAATTGCAGATCGTACGCTTGCAGAAAAATGTTTAGCTCATCAAGCACTCTACCCGGTTGAACGCGCACCCATTGCTCTTCTTCGTTGACTTCTAAAATGGTGTCCAGGTGGCGGGTCATATCGATAACCAGTGCTTCATTAACTGCCTGGCCGGCCAGGCTGCTGCCACCGGCACGTGGTAACAAAGGAATTTTGTATTTTGCGGCCAGCTCCACGGCAACGTGGACATCTTCTACACTTTTGGGCAATAAAACGCCAAAGGGCATCACCTGGTAAATGCTGGCGTCGGTGCTATAGAAAACCCGGCTGTAGGCGTCGGTTCGTAAATCGCCGCTCACTTGTTTTCCCAAATCATTAAGAAAATCCGGTAAAGCGGCGGGTTGCGACATTTGAGATACTCCTTCAACTTTTTGGGGGAACACAGATTAAACAGATAGCGCGGATTGCCACGGGTTTATAAGAAACTAAGACTTTTTTCAGGCTTTTCGGAAAAAAGGGGTTTATTTTTTTATCTGATTGGCAAATTGCTGTGCAAACTGTTGTATCATTCCGGCCAATTCCGCATTACCGGTGGCGCGGCGATAAACGCCAGCAATATTCATCAGGTTGTGAAATACATGAACGTTCATGTGCTGCACCATCATATCTTGTGTCCAAAGATCGATGTGCATACTGTTTTGCGCATCCTTATCCCATAATTGGATCATCATTGAATTACAAGGCTTTTTTCCGTTAAAGCCGGCATCCGTCGCTTCCCACTCGATGGATTGCGGCATGTTCTTTTCATCTAACTCAATGGTAAATTTGATTTCTTTTTTGGGCATGTTGATTCCTTTTTTCGTACAAGTTTAAAATCGCGAATAATATATGGAAGTTTGGGGAAAATGTAAAATTGAATTGTTTAGCAGATTATCACTTTTGTCTAGCTTCTCCAAAAAGAGCAATAAAAGATAGCTTTATCCCGGAGAAATAAATCGTTTAATTGATTGGGTTGGGAAGGGTCTTTTGGAGAAAATGGACCGTATACGCAGGGAGGACTAATCGGTTTCCGGTAGGCCGTCAAAAAAATCGACGACACCGGTTTCCAGGGAATATTCGGCACCGACGACGTGCAATCCATTGGTTTGGATGAGTTGCTTCAGGGCTTGCGACTCGTTCCGCAAGTGATTTGCTGAGGCGCGGATGTTTGCCCGCACAACACTCCGCACCAGATCATCCGAATCTCCCTGAAAATTACTTTCCACCAATGCTTCTACCGATGGCCGAATATGATCGACAATTGACCGAAGATTCGGCGACAGTGCTTCCGTTGGGTGCTGAAGTTCTTCCAAAGTGCTCTGAACAGCGCCACACCTGGAATGCCCCAAAACGACAACCAGCTGTGTGCCGAACTTTATCGCTGCAAACTCCACACTGCCGGCGATGGATGGCGTAACAATATTACCGGCCACCCGGATAACAAATAGATCACCCAATCCCTGGTCGAAAATAATCTCAACCGGTACGCGTGAATCGGAGCAGCCGAGGATAACGGCAAAGGGTGCCTGGCCTGTTACCAACTCGCTGCGGCGAGTCTGGTCGGTAAGTATGCTTTGGCCTCGAATGTTCGACACAAAACGATGATTGCCTTCTTGTAGGCGATTGAGTGCTTTTGATGCTGAGAGCATGATGCTTTATTCTTCCTTTGATTGCATAATAATGAACTATCCATAATTCAGTTTACATATTATCGAAATGATTGGATGGTACACCATACGAACCGACCACTAGTAATAAAATCAGCTGCTTCATGATGACCTGATCTTCTCAACTCATTGGAAATATATTTTATAGCTGATTTTTCACCAGCATTAATTAGTGAATATTCTTTTTTCCCAAATCCAACAGCAATTGCTTCTGCTATTGCTCCATACAATATAGGATCATCTACCACTCTACCAGTCAAATTCGATGCTACACATGATTTTAATCGATTTAAAATTTGCTCAAAAGATGGGCTGTCACTATCATCTTCCGAGCTTGATGCATACGCCAAAGCTCCAGCAATTGTACCAGCGGCCATAACCCCTAAGGCAACTTCAGTGCCTGATAGATCGACAGGTGTTTTAGTATTTGTTGAATAAACATAGTTATTAGAATCTTCAATTTTGAATTTTAAATCAGGATAATTGGTATAAAAAGATCTTCTCCGGTTCACAAATTGGCTAATCCAAAAAGTCCCATCTTTTACATCGTATAGAGTATAATAGATTAAATTATCATCTGTATTTAAATCATCCAAATCCCTGACATAGAAAAAAAGTGGTTTTCCGATTTCATAATCGAAAATTACATAATTATTATGCCAACTAGGAGAATGAGAATTATTTCTAACATCCGTACAAAGAATGACCTTCCTATTATACCCAACAATCACATAAGGGTCGGGTGGTTCATGGATTCTTGGAACGAAAAAGCCTGTATCTCCTTTTGGTAAGTTTTGTGCTCCGATTATGGATAGTTTAATTCGTCTATATTTACTTAGCCAACGACGGAACTTAATATCGTTTCGAATGGAATAGAAATCAGTTGTTTGATTGTTAATTGCAATTTGTTGGTATTTTTCATAATCAGTGCTTGGCATTTCATAAAACTCAAAAAGATATTCAAAAGCCTTGCTTTTTTCTCCTATTTTAGAGTAAAAACTAGCCAGATTATAACTAGCTTGGGGCAATGGTGAATGCATATGGGCTTTCTTAGTATAATAAATGGCTTGATCATAATTATATTGATCTGCATAAATTTCACCTCTTGTAAGTTGAATATAGGGCAAAAGTGATTTATTATCTAAAGCAGCTTTGTTAAGATATTCAAATGCAGTTTTATATTTTCGATTTTTTCTATTAAATGTACCTAATTGGTAATAGAGCTGCCCCCTATATTCTCTTGCCTTAGCATAAGTATTATTATCTGATAAGGCTTTGTTACATAGTTCTAGAGCCGGTTCAATATATCTTTCTTTCAGAGCAAGGTTGTAATATATTTCTGCTCGTTTCTTTGGAGCTTGCCACCAATTATATTGAATAGCTTTATTACAATATTTTAAAGCCGATTCATAACTTTTGTTTTCAAAATCACAAAGACATATTCCATAATATGCTTTACCATTTGTATGGTCTTTTTCTATTGCTTTGTTAAATTTAACAATGGCTTTAGAATATCTCCCCTTTTCATATTCTTTAAATCCTCCCTTAGTTAAGCTTACAGAGGTGGAACAACCATCGAATAAGACAAAAGCTAGAATTACTAAAAGAGCATTGAAAAAAATACGCTTTAACATAGTGTGAATCCTCCTACTTATTTTGCAATATATACAAAATCAAGGGTTTCACTTCCTTGTAGAATTGTTCCTAAATAATATGATTTCACATTTATATTGAGAATGAAAGAATATATTCAAAAACAGGAAAAAATGCAATTATCATTCAATTATTTGTTCACACAAACTTTAAATCAAGCATCAGCGTCGCGACTCAAGTGCTTAAAAAAATGCTCCTCATCATAAAGCAGTTTGTAGTTGATTAAAACAAGCCGCTTTAAAAATAAGGAGCATTGGCAATTGCCAATTGTTACGGGCGCAGCACAAATTGCACTTTATTACGTGAAACCCTTACAGGGTAAATATATTTTCAACTTTATACCCCAGGGTTCATCTGCGCTGAACCCTGGGCTTTGTTCTAAAACCGCGTTACGGTTATAACTACGCTGAAAGCGTTATATACCATAGCTCAGGGTTTATCGAAGAGAAACCCTGGGGAAAAAATCGAATTTCTATAGAAACCCTGTAAGGGTTTTACAAACACTATTTTGCAATTTGTGCTGCGCCCATTGTTAAATTGTTACATGGCTAACTTGCTGTTCTACTTCAACTTAACAATGTAACAATTCAGCAATTCAACAGTTCAACCGCGCAAGATATAAGAGCTTGAACACTGCATCTACATCTTCCGAATCCGAACCTTCCCTGCGGATGTTCGCAAATACAATTTGGGTCCGCCGCCGTTGATGGTGCCGCGGGCGTAGGATTCGTCTTCCTCTTCATCCCAGCCGTCAATTTTAAAATCGCTGCTAATTCTACCCCAGCTTGATTTTGCGTTGATATCCACTGCAATATCTCTCGCCAATTCTACCGTAACGCTGCCGCCGGAGGTTTCCAGCCGGCAATCGCCTTTGGGTTGTTGGGTAATGCTTGCTTTAATCGAACCACCGGAGGTGGAGGCTTCGATGTTGCCCATCACCTCTTCTACTTTAATCGAACCGCCGGAGGTTTCTGCCAAGACATCACCTTTTGCCTGGGCAACTTTGATGGAGCCGCCGGAGGTTAACGCTTTTACATTGCCATCCACATCCCCAATTTTGATGGAGCCGCCGGAGGTGCGCACATCCACCTCGCCATTGCAGCTTTCCAGGGTAATGCTGCCGCCGGCGGTTCTGCCATGTACTTCCCCGGTAATGCTGCCAAAGCGCAGGCTGCCACCGGCGGTCTCAACCTGTACCTGCCCTTCCAGGTCACCAACAGCAATGCTGCCGCCAGCGGTCATCAAATCGACGTTAAATTTTCTCGGTACGGTGATGAGAAATTCTACCCGCACGTTGTCATAATCCCAGCTGCGGCGGTTCCAGCGTTCTTTGTACTCCGCTGTAACAATCACATCGTTGCCGGATTGGGTAATTTCGACCTGCAAATTCTCCAGGAATCTTTTGACTTTTTCTTCCCGGCGGGAATCAATTTCCCGGATGACTTTTACATCCACTTTGTCGCCGCTGCGAGCATCGACATCGATAGAGCCAACATCGCTTTCCACCTTCAGCCAGCCGCCTTCTTTTACCGTAAACGATTTTTCGATAACATCGGGATTCGCGGAAACAGCAATCGATAATACGAACATCGTTGCAATAGTTAAATAAATCCATCTGCTGATTTGAGTTGTTACTTTCATAGGGCCTCCTATTCGTTGTTTGTTCTCGCTAAGCGCAAAGGGCAGAGAGCAAAGCGCAGGCAATAGAATAACTGCTGCTGCCTACTGCTACTGCCGCTTGCAACTTGTCATTTTTAACTATCGATTATTTTTGAAAATGTGAATATCGCCGTGCGATGCTTCTAAAATAACTTCATCGCCGCCGCCATTGATGTCGCCGATTCTGCGCAAAACGCGCCGGTTGCTGGCTTCTTTTTGGGAAAGCGGAAAATCGCTGTAGATTTCATGGCGATTCCAGCGGCGACCGGCATCGCGAATTTCTGCCGAAATGGATGCCGGGAAATCACCTGGCAATGTTAGTTTGATGGTTCCGGTATTGGTGCGTAAGAAGACGCGATGATCTTTTTTATAATCCTTCAAGGTGATTTCAACATCGACATCCCCGGCAGAAGTTTCCGCACGAACTGCGCCGCGAATATCCTCTAATTCCAAATCGCCGCCGCTGGTTTGGGCGATGACGGTTCCATTCACATTTCGTGCGAGCACATCGCCGCCGCTAGTTTTCATCTCCAGACGGTTGCCAATATTGATTGCTTCGATATCCCCGCCGGAGGTTCGTAAATTCGCTTCCCCGGAACAATCTTCCACTTCCACACTGCCGCCGCTGGTTTTAGCATTGATGTTGCCACCGGCTTGCCGAACGCTAATCCGGCCGCCGGAAGTGCGCACATTGATATCTTTTTTCGCATTCACAACCCGGATGTTGCCGCCGGAAGTGCGCACGTCAACCAATTCGTAAATATCCCGCAACTGGATATTGCCACCGGAGGTTTTACCTTCGATTCGACCGCGGATGTTTTCCAGAATTAAGTTTCCGGCAGAGGTTTTAACATCGACTTCCCCATGAATCGCCTGTAAATCGATATTACCATTAGACGTTTTTAAATCGACAAATCCTTCCAAATTACTGGCGAAGATATTGCCATTGGAGGTATGAATATCGATATCGAATTTTGGGGGAACGGTAATTTCCAGGTTGCGATCATGATGGTGCCAGCCGCCTCGCCCATTGATGGAAACTGTGTTTCCAATCGATGAATACCCATCTTTAATTCGTTCAGCGACTTCCCGGGCTTCCTCGCCGGTAAAAACATCTAGGCGAATTCTGTCGCGAATAGAGACGCTTTTTTTATCCCAGGTTATCACCCGAATATTCCCGGAAATATTATTCACCTCTAACCTGCCGCCCGGATCAACATCAAATGATTTGGAAATTGTAAACCGGTAATGGCCGTTTTCCTCTTGAATATCCTGGGCATTGATCGTGGTTATAAAAACCAGACAAAATAGAATTAGTTGTTTAAAAAATATTTTACTGCTCATCGGTAACTCCATATTTATCAATCGTTTGTTGGGCTTGGGAGCGAATGTAATTATTGGTATCCTGGCGGGCAATTTGATGTAAAATACCGATATCGTCCTGTGCCAATTCGTGATCCAACAGCGCCTCTAATGCGGCAATTCGCATGGGCGGGTTGGGGTCGTCTAACAAAATTCTAACGAGCGTGGCTTTGGCGTAGGGATTGGGCAGCAGCGCTTTTAACACATTGAGAACCTTTAACCGCACGCCGAGGTTTTCTTCGTTGTTGATGAGTAATGTCAGCGCTTCTAAAATTTCCGGCTCAAGTTGAGTTTGTTTCTCTACCAACGATTTGACTGCTTTAACAGCGTGCAGGCGGACCGTTGGATTTTCCCTTTCCAGGATTGCCTGGCGCAGCAATTGCCGCACCGCGGGGTTTTCTACCTTGCCTTGAAGTTGAATATCATTTACCGTTGTATAAGAAATTTCAATGTTGCCACTTTGAGAATCATAACTGATTTTTTCCACACTTGCCAGCAGCGGATTGATGGCGCTATTTTGAGATTGAATTTGTTGATTAGCGGTTAGCAAACTTTCCAAAGCAGTATCTTGCTGCGGCGCTTGCGAGGAAAGATTTCGACTTCCCAGGAAAAATCCAACGGCAAAGACGGCCATTGCAAAACCAATTCGCAGCGCCGGTGCCGGTTGTAGCAGCGACAAAATTAGATTACCAACCCCATTACGAGATTTAATCGCTTGCGAGCGGATGCGCTGAGAAATATTGTTTCTGAGCAACTGCATTGTCGCTTCATCCGGTTCTTTATAGGGTTGCGCCGGTAGTGTTTGCTGCATTTTTTTTAGTTGCGCCAGTTCTGCGCTGCAATTGGAACAGGTGTTTAAATGCACCTCGAATTCCGATTTTTCGGCTTCCGATAGCTCGTCATAAACATATAAAATCCGCTTTTCCCGGTAATTTTTACAAGTACTCATTCTTTTTAATCCTTATCCTTGGAGCGTATCTGGAAATTTGCCACCAAGCCACGAAGTCACAAAAAAAGCTTAAAAAAATTAGTGGAGCTTAGTGATTTTGTGGCTATTTTTTAGACAGCCTCTTAACTCCTATCTCTTATCCTTCCACGTTATAATAAGGCTGCAATATTTTTTGAAGCCGGTGGGTTGCGCGAAAGAGGTGATTTTTGATCGTGCCATCTGCGCTGCCCATCATTTCGGCGATTTCCTTAATTTTGTAACCTTGAAAATGTTTTAAAACAAATACCGTACGCTGCTGATCCGGCAGTTGCTGCAAACCTTGTTCTATTTGTTGCCGAAGCTCTTGACTCAACATCGTTTCCTCTATTCCATCTGCTGTTTCCGGTTCAATTTCCCAGCTAACTTGCGATTCGTTTTCGCTGCCAAAAGAAAACCACTGCCGCCGTTTTTGGCGTTTAAGCCAGTTTAAAGACAGGTTGATAGCAATTTTACTCAACCAGGTACTGAGCGCACTCTCAAAGCGAAATGTCGCTAATTTGTTATAAGCGCGGATAAATGTCTCCTGGTGAACGTCGTACGCATCGTGCAAATTGCCGACGATGCTGCAAATGAGCTGCAAAATTCGGCGGTCGTGCAGCCGCATTAGTTCCTCAAATGCATCGATATTGCCCGCCTGGGCGCGCATAATCAAATTAATTTCCTGTCGATCGACGTCGCGACGTTCCATACGCTCTCTGCTTTATTCGGAATATAGACAACGGGAGTGTAAAAATGGTTTGCTAATTTTTTTGCTGGGGCAAAAAAATTTGTTTAAAGGTGCTTTTTGAACAGACTGCACTTTCATTTCTTAGCAGTTATTTGAAGAATTAGGATAGACATTGGTGTAAGTTTTTCATAGATTAAAAACGCTCCCGAAAATTGGGAGCGTTTTTTACGAACTGCCTGCGAGAGCGTTTCCCGGCGACCAACCAAAAAAGCGCTTAATTAAGCAGGCAGTTTTTATTTCAGTAGTGTCATTTTAAGGCTTTGGATGAATTTACCTGCCGTTAAACGATAAACATAAATTCCGCTTCCCAGGTGAGAGGCGTCAAAAGATACTTTATAACGCCCGGAGTCCAACTCCCGGTTTAACAATTCGGCAACGAGTTTTCCGTTTAAGTCAAATACCTGGAGGTGTGCCGGTGCGCTTTCCGGTAAGGTAAACGTAATGGTCGTTGTAGGGTTAAAGGGATTGGGATAGTTCTGCGAGAGGCTGTAATCCCGGGGGATTTGTTCATTATCAACGCTTGTAATAGTCATTTTGTAATATACCCCCGCAATTTGCACCTCATTGGAAGGATCGGATTCATTCTCAGCATTATCCATTGCCGTTATTTTATAAAATAATTGATCATTGGTTGCATTTGTCCAGGCGGAGTAATCCGTCCAGGAAGTTACCGGCGTAGAGCCGTTATAAGCGTCTATGGTAGCTTCCAGGCTATATGACGTATATTGATCCCGGAAATAGATCTTATACTTCCCGCCACTCTTCACATCCGGTTCGGTGTTGGCTTCCCAGGTAAGGTGAGGATGGTCGTTGACTGAGGTGACAGCTAAATTTTGTGGGGCAGCAGGTGGCGCAACTGTATAAAACGCATTCACGCGACCATATCCCATCTGATTATTCCAGGAACCATGCTTACGAGTTTGGTTATAGGAATATCCTCCGACTTTTTCTGCTGATGTGGCGATTATCATTTCAATATCTTCGTTTGTATAAGTGGATTTATGAGACTTTAATAAGGCTGCTATACCGGCAATTTGGGGTGAAGCATAAGAGGTGCCAGAGTCTTTGTTATAAGAATTATTTTTTTGAGTGCTCCAAATATCGACGCCAGGTGCAACGACATCTAAACTGTCTCCATAATTAGAAAAAGATGCGCGTTGATCACTTGAAGTGGTTGCTCCAACAGCAAAAACATATTTAGCACTTGCCGGGAAACGAACGCTTGAGCTGAAATTGTTACCTGATGCACAGTTGATGAAACAACCATAAGTATTATGAGCTGTTTCTATAGCTGAACTTATTGCAGAACTCTGGCCCACTGACAGACTCATCGTAATCACATCAACGCCTTCGCTTGCGGCATATAAAATCGCATCATCTAAGATAGCGCTATTGGGGGCACTATCACCAACTCCGCAAATCAGCATTTTTATGCCTTTAGTAGAATACCACCCTCCTGCAACGCCAGCTACACCTTTGTTATTATTCGTTACCGCACCAGCGATTCCGGCGACATGAGTTCCATGGTAAAATGGACCCTCAACATCATTGTTATTGTTGCCAAAATCCCATCCCACCAAATCGTCAACAAAGCCATTGCCATCGTTATCTACACCATTTATGTCCCCGAGGTCCCAAACCACACCATCATCATCCAGATCTTCTCCGGGGTTTACCCAGATGTTGCCTTTAAGGTCTTCGTGCAAAATATCCGTTCCACTATCCAATACGCCAACAATCACTTCGGAACCGCCTGTTTCCCAATCCCAGGCATCAGGTGTATTTATCGTTTCGTGGAACCATTGATCTGAAAATCTGGGGTCATTTGGCTCACCCAGATATTCTCCGATGGTGTTGGGTTCAGCGATCTCCACAAGTGCATGTTGCGAATAATTTTGGAGAATATCCATTGGGTCTGCTTCACCAGGGATTTGTAAATCATAAAATCCCAAGGGACTTTTGCGTACTAACTGGGCTCCCAAGCTTTGGTTGAGAATCTCAATTTGTGCTAGAGATGTCTGGTTTTTAAATTTAACGGTGATAAGGGAGTTGTCAACCCGGTAATTATACCCGCTTTCCACTTGATGCCATTGTCCGGAGATTTTCTGATATTCGCGGCCATTTAATCTGATGGTTTGTGATAATAAGGAAGTCGTAAGGATAAAAAAGATCGTTGATAAAAAAGCAATTGTTTTCATAGCAATTTCTCCTTCTTTTTTTGCAATCCATAAAAAATATTTACTATGACTTATAAAAGGGTGGCGGCCTTACTTTCCTCATGCTTATTATCCTTCTTTCATTTTAACCAAAAAAGCTTTCGAATAAGCGTTTTACCGCTGCTCCGAAGGCGAATAAAATAAATACCGCTGGCTACTATTCTGTTTTGAGTATCCGTTCCATTCCAATGCAGTTGATGACGCCCCCCGGTAAAACGATTATTGACAAGCTTTTTAACCAATTGGCCTTGAATATTAAAAATGAATATTTCGACAATTGCTGGTTGGGGTAAATAAAAAGATATAATTGTTTGGCTATTAAACGGATTAGGATATGGCGGCAAAAGCTGAATTTCTCCTTTCAAAGGTGGATTATTGTTGCGGGAATTAATGTTTACTAAAATATTATCGCCGCGCCAAATACCAGCGCCATGGGTTGCTAAAAAAATTTGCCCGGGAGAAACCGGGGCAATACCGGTTATTCGGGTTTCGTACTCCCCGGTTAATTGATGCCAGGATTTTCCGAAATTCCGACTATAGAATATTCCTTTATCCCTGGTGCCGGCAAAAGCAGTTGAAGGATGTAATGGCTCAACCACAATTTTTGACATGTTCGTCGATGGTATTGTCTGGCCAATTTCCTCAAACACACTGCCACCGTTAAAAGAAATATGCAATTTATCAGTTGTAGCGACGAATAAAGTATCCGAAGAACCCGGTTGTTGGGCAATAGATATGACTTGGCCAGGATCTGATATTTTTATCCAGGATTGACCACTGTTAAGACTTTTATATAATCCATGGTTGAAAAAGTTATTAGTAGCTCCAAAATACATAATTTGAGGTTGAATGTTGTCGAGTGTAATGCTCTCAATTGTAAAACCCGCTGGAGATGAACTAAAAATTTGTACCCAGGTAGTTCCAAAATCTTTACTTTGAAATAGCAAAGCAGGGATAAAATATTTACTTGAAGTATAAACGATTTGCGAGCTATCATTTCGTACTGTGATGTCCGTAATAATACCCGGTATAACTCCCTTGATATTTTCCCACGTATACCCACCATCAAAGCTCCGCATTAAATCGTCTCCTCCCCGGTACAGTGTATCCGGGTGTTGCGGGTCAATAGCAATCGAATTAATGGTAGATGTGGAAAGCCGCAGCCACCGGTCGCCGCCATCACTGGATTTCCAAAACCCCCGGCTGCCGCCGGCATAAATTATTTCAGGGTTTTGAGGATTTATTACCACATCATTGATATAGGTATTGATCATATTGCTCTCTTTAGTTGTAGCAGTTTCGCCGCCGTCGTTAGAGCGGTAAACCGCTGCTTCCGTGCCAAAATAAATGGTTTGAGTGTTAAGGGGATTGGCAGCGATGTTTGGCCCCGCACCCGGAAGCAATGGTTTGGGTACGGATGGTAACTGAAGCGGTAAGGAAAACCACGTCTGGCCGCGATCCGTGCTTTTTCTGAATACCGGGGTATCATCCTTATAGCTATTTTCTTCGTTGCTGATTACATATAAATTCCAGTCACTATCTGCATAAATCGCCCAAACATCTTTCCAGGCATTTGGGAGGTCCGGATACGGATTCCAGGTGCTGCCCCCGTCGGCTGAAGAAAACAGCATCCATTCCAGAAAGCCGGTATAAACCACACTCCAAAGGTATTGCGTGTTGGCAGGATCGATCTCTATATCATAAAACGAATAATCTTGCGAAATAACTTCCCAATCAACACCCCTGTTGGAAGAACGCAGCAATCCCCACGCAAAGCCGGGTTCTCCGGCGCTTGAAAGACCGGTGTATATGATTTCGGAATCTACAGGATCGTTGGCGATTGTTGTCACATGATAGGTGGCACCATTGGGAAGGTTGTTTATCAGAGTCCAATTATGGCCGCCATTCACGCTCCGATATAAACCCCCGGAAGGGTAATCGGTACCGCACAATAGAAAAGCGGGATCCCGGGGATGAATCCATAAAACCCGGATAATTGAAGAATCCGGTAACCCGGTGTTAGTTGTTACCCATGAATTGCCCCCATCAAGGGATTGAGCTATTCCGGCTCCCAACATGCCTGCATAGAGATGCAAATGATTATCCGGGGCAATTTTTAAAGTTGTAATCGGAAAATAATCGCCAAACCACCAGGAAGGTTCGGTGGGCGAACCGATAGAGGAATCAGCCCTTATTGGAATGCCATCATTCATTGCATTCCAGTTTGAGCCGCCATTGGCGCTTTTAAACATACCCGCACCATAGGTCCCGGCATATATATTGTTTGTATCCGCCGGGTCTATGGTTATGGAAATTATAAACCCGCCATACGGGCCATTATTTATCCAGGTTTGGCCAAACAGGGGTATACCGGATAATTTTATCAGGAAAAATATGAATAAAATCAGGTTTAATTTTTGTTTCATATCTTTCATTCCTTCTTTTTAAAATACACTTACCATTTATGTCGATATAAAGTACTAATATTCCCGGGCAAGAACTATTGTATCTACCATAGCTTGAACATGATTTTTATCAGGTTTTGGAGTTGTGGAAGAGATGGTTATACTTGTGGAACAGAGAAATTTACTGCTAATCTGTAGAAATGGGATTTTGATTCTTGATGTTACAACCGAAGTTCCCGGCTTGTCGAAGATGCAGGTTTATATCTTTGAGATCATTCCACAAATTTGGCAATCTCCGCCAATTTTTGGGGTGCAAGAATGGAAATGTGTTGGGGGTTTGTTTCGATAATGCGCTGCGTTTTAAATTCTTTCAAGATGCGCATAGTAGTGGAATAATCGGTGCCGATGACCTTCGCCAGGTCGCTGCGTTTTATCAGGATTCTACCTACTTCATACGCCTGACGAAGCGTCAGCAAAGTGGCTGCAAGACGTTCCCGGGCTGTTCGTCGGGCCATGTTGGTGATTTGTTTTTCAGATGAACTGGATTCCTGTGCTAAAAGTTTCAGAAAAGCGGTGGCAAAACCATTGTCGCTTTTTAGCAATTGCCAGAGTGTTTCTTGAGGTATAAAACAGACGCGGCTATCTTCTATGGCGCTAGCAAAATTCACATACCTGCCTCCGGTAAGCAAAGCCTTGTAACCTATAAGATCAGTTTTGTGTGCAAATCTTAAAATTTGCTCATTTCCTTGCGAATCGAGCTTAAATATTTTTACAATACCCTCATAAATACAAAAGATGCCTTGTGAGTATGCGCCTTCTTGAAACAAAAGCTCCCCCTTCTTATACAATTGTCCGCATTTGTTTTGTGAAAGCAATTCAAGTAGCGATTTATCCAAATACTTAAAAAGAGAACATAATCGCGAAGGGCAGGAATGGCATTGCGGTAAAGAGACGTTTCTTTTCATCTGCACACCTAGTAATAAGGGGTGAGAATCCAATATTTCATCCGGCCACATCAATGTTTATTTACGAAACATTTAATTTCAAAATGGCTGGTTTTGACTATCCCATAGCAAATTGTAAGGAACTTTATTTATGCGAGAATACCATCAGGCAGGAATTATCTTCAGTTACTTCGCAATAATAGTTGCAGGTATTCTCTCCTTTAGAAACCTTTCAAAGGTAAAAAAAATGATATACGGGTCAAAGAAATTTTAAAATTTAAAGTGCACAAACACACTTTATTTTAATAATAAGAGCTTTTTGGCAAGCGTATTTTCTCCGGTTTGCAGCCGGTATATATATACGCCGCTGGCAAAAGCGGAAGCATCCCAGGAAACCCGGTGCTCGCTGGCAGGTTGCCGACTGTTAACCAGCACCTCGACTTCCCTGCCGAGCAGATCATAAACTTTTAGAATGGCATGGGCAGCAGTTGGTAGAGAATAGCGAATTTGGGTTACCGGGTTAAAAGGATTAGGATAATTTTGGTACAGCAGCGGTTCTTTCGAGTAATTATTTGCCCCGGGTAAGATCGAAACCGGGGTAACGGTATATTTAATCACGCTGTTTCTTTGCCAGCCCGGGGAACCCAGGTGTTCGTTGTAACCGGTTACATAGACATTCCCGGCAGCATCCAATGCCATCGCCACCGCCCAATCGCGGGAGTTGGGATGGGAATCGTAAATATCGGCAGCCAGCTCTTCACCGGCAGCATTATATTTTACCAACGCAAAATCCTGGTTATTGCTGCCGAAATACTTAGTCCATCCGAATACCGAAATGAAGCCGAGTGTAATTTTATTCATGATAGTTTCCTATTTTGTAAAGGATCCACTCAAAGTTTTTATTGTGCAATGGTTGTTAAGGTGACAGGGTTCGCTTCAATTTTTAGCATTCGAACTACAGCGATACAAATACACCACTTCAAGGAAGCCAAACTCGTACCAACAATTTACAACTCCCTAACTTATTATTTTAAAACGACTTAAATAAAGGAACAACACAAAAGGGCATGCCACCAAGCTCCGTGAGTAGCAATATTTTTTAACGGTAAGTTATTGTAAAATATTTGCTTAGAGAAAAGATTGGAATGTGATGTGGGAAAAAATGTGGCAGGGGTTTTGGAAATTGCTCTCGAATCCCATTTCTCATTTTAAAGTTTATTTAAGATAAACAATCTTAAACTTCTCAATATAGGAGTTGGCTTTCAGGAGGGCGAAATAGAGGCCGGAGGCGACGGGGGTATTAAATTGGTCGTTGCCGTTCCATTGGAAGGTGTGTTCGCCAGGATGCAGAATACCGTTATAAAGCGTTTTAATTTTTTGGCCCTGTATATTATAAATCGAAATTTCGTTCATGCCGCGATTGGGGATTGCGACTTCCAAATTAATGCTGCCGTTAAAGGGGTTGGGATAACCGGCAATATTGGCAAATTGGAGCGGGATAGTTGCCGGATTTTCATCGGCAATGGCGACAACTTCGGTATAGGCTTCGACTAATGCTATTGGCTCGGTGTTCCCGGCGCCATAGCCGCCGATCAGGTAAATCGTTTCGCCTAAGGTTACAGCGGACATCCCCAATCGTTGGGTAGGCAACGATGCGGCAGGTTCAACCACCTTTCTCACCAGGTCATACGTTTCCACAATATTCGTGGTATCACGATCGGAACCGGCTAAAATTTCGCCGCCCATCAAAAAAATCTTATTATTCAAAATAGTTGCGGCGCCGTATCCTCGTCCCTGCTGTAATGGCTCCAGGGGAACCCAGGTAAAAAACCAATCGGGGGTAATCTCTCCTTGCACATTTGCACTAACCGGGAAGGGATTAAAACCGCCGAAGATATAAGTAATGTTATCGGTTTCGGCAAAAAAGGGCCAGATTCGCTGGGCGTGCAAACCGGTATTCGCTGCGATCCAGCGGCTTTCATCCTCTTTAAACCATTCTATCGTTGCGATGAATTCATCATTTTCATCTTTGCCGCCCATTACGCATACCCGGTTATTTAGGATAACGGAAAAATGCCCCTGGCGTTTGGATAGAAGTCTTTCTCCCCCTGTCCAGGTGTTTGTTATCGGATCGTATATTTCAACTTCATCCAATACGCGGCCATTTTCCGCGATACCGCCCATTACATAGATGGAATCTTTAAACACAATTGCTGTGGCGCTATGGCGTGGAAGGAGAAGTCTTGCAGTGCTGCTATCATCCCATCGATTGGTGGCAGAATCAAAAGTTTCTACCGTATTTAAAACCTTGTTCTCGGTTGTTCTTCCGCCAATGACGTAAATCTTATCATTCAAAACAACTGCCGAGGCGCCGGACCTGGGGGCATTGAGCGAAGGAGCGACTTTCCAATTTTCTTCAGCAAGAAGCTGATTGGCGGAAAGTAGCAAAATGAAGATTAAAAAAGATTTTAGTAACAATGATATATTCATACCCACCCTTCAACAAACCTGGTCAAGCCGGCCCTCTCAAAAACCGGGAGATTGATCAGGAAAATTAATCTACGCTCTATTTTTTAACAGTGACAATAGATACTAAAAAAATATTCGCCGGTAAACATCGCCTCTTTCTTATTGAATGGTAAACGGATTTTCGATTGAGCGGCTTTTGTTGCCAAACTCATCTATCACAAACAATACCCAAAAATATTCTCCCGCAGAAAGCGGCCCGGAATAGTTGAATTCCGTTACGTTGCCAGGAATATTCCGAATTTCATCCACAAGGGTAAAGAAATTAAAGTTAATTTGAAAAATTTCAATATCATACGTAAACGGGAATTCTGCGGAAAACATCTGCCATTCAAAAACAAACGGCAGCGTAATGGAAATGTTGTTAATGGGAAATTGTGCTACCGGCGTATCCCTGATGATTCGAGTAATAAATTGCGGATTGGATGCGACAACAGCCCCGGGAAGATCTTTTACGAAAAATATAAACGGCTGGCCACCAAGTTGCTCAAGAGAACTGATTCCCAGGTCGCGGGTCTCTAACTGGCCGATAAACGTTTGCTCCTGGGGATTAATTTGAAGGAGCGTATCCGCAAACCCGAAAGCGTCGATTTGGTAGCGAATGGAATCAACGTCGTTTGAGGCATCTAGGTCATCGGCAGTGACGGTTATTTCTACAAAAGCGGTGTCAACAGAGCTGATAAAACTAACCAGGTGCTGGGTTGTAATCGAAATATTGGTAAAAAAAGGCAACGCATTCAACCGGAAATTAACCGTTTCCTGTTGTTGTAGATTTATGTTCATGGAATCTGCTAAAAAGCCGGGTTTTTGGCAAACGGCAACGTAATTGCCGGGAGTAATGTTTTCGATAGAGTAACTGCCATCGCTATTACTTCTGCCGATTAAATTGCCTGGCGTCAGCGTTATAACAGCGTCGGCGATGGGATTGTTTTCATAAAACCTTTGTACAATGCCGTTTATTCGAATTCCATTGGCAGGATCAAGAGGATTGTCCCTGGGGGCATCGGAGCTACAACCGCCGGTTAACAGGTAAACCCCAACCAGGTAAATCGTCAGCAATACCGGATTTTTCACGTACTCTGTTACCTCTTACGAATTATCGGAGGTTAATATATTGGGGGGGAGGTCAAAAGTCAATCGGAATGAGGGGGAGTTTTTCGTAGAGCGTGAGGCGTAAAGCGTGAAGCGGTATTTTTTCAACTCTACCTACGCATCACGCTTTACGCTCCACGAAAGCAACTAAATTCTAAAGCTCGGCTAAGTTACTTGCTCGCGCTGCCTTTTTTCGGCCAATGAATATTCCCTGCCGGTGTCCACCATTTTAACACTTCAACGCGCAGGCGGCCGGCTTTTACTGCCGGATCATCGGTTGCCAGTCGTTCGACCTCCGCTTTATCCATTTCCCCGGGATAAATGACGATTCCCCGGAGGTCTTCTTCCGGCGGCACTTCAAAAGGCCCGGCTGCTAAGGTGTAGCCTTCTTCGCCTAACCATTTTAAATGATTTAAATGTGCTTGTTGAATTTCCATGGTCTTTTTTTCATCTGTCTCTTCCCGGTTCGGCCCTTTTTTCAAAAAGACGATATAATACGTTTCAAACTCTACTTTTGCAGGATCAAAATCTTCCTGCTGCGCTTTCTTGTCAGCTTCTTGGTTCTGCCCCCAAAGTATAAAATTTGTAATCAGCAAAAAACTAAAAAGAAGTGTGACGAATAAAAGGAGGTGTTTCATAATATTTCCTTTCCGGGTTTTGTGAGATCATTTATGCATCCTCTACGAGGATGGGTGGTGATGTGAGACATTTTTACTACAATAATAAAACATCTACGATGTTTTTCCGGTGTTACCACGACGATTGCTTTGCTATTGTTGATGAACCTCGT